>CAZZZK010000171.1:0-5907 GCA_964658555.1 Vulcanimicrobiota bacterium
CGCTGCGCGACGGCGACGACGAGACCGATCTGACGAATTCCCCGATGTTCCGCCGGGCGCGTCTCGGTATCGGCTACCTGGCGCAGGAGAACTCGATCTTTCGCAAGCTCTCCGTCGGCGACAACATCCGGCTGATCTGGGAGATGAACGGCGTCCCGCGCAAGGTCCAGGACCGTCGCCTCCCCGCGCTGCTCGACGAGTTCGGGCTCGGGAAGCTGATCGACGCGCGCGGCGATTCGCTCTCGGGCGGCGAACGCCGCCGCGTCGAGATCGCGCGCGCGATCGCGACCGAACCCGCGTTCCTGCTGCTCGACGAACCGTTCACCGGCATCGATCCGATCGCCGTCGCCGACATCCAGCTGATGATCCGGCAGTTGCGCGCGCGCGGGCTGGGGATCCTGATCACGGATCACCAGGTGCGCGAGACGCTCGCGATCGTCGATCGCTCGTACATCCTCAACGACGGCAAGATCATCGCCGAGGGCGACGCGGAGGCGGTGCTCGCGTCGGCCGTCGCGCGCGAGGTCTATTTCGGCCGCGAGATGCGGCTTTGATGTCGGCGTTCGCGCGGCGCGCGCCGGGCGGCTTCGCGGCGCTCCGCGGCGTCGCGGACGCGTTCGTCCGCCCGAAGACGCTCGATCGCTACATGATCGCGGAGCTCGTCGGACCGTCGGTCCTCGGGCTGACGGCCTTCACGCTCATCTTCGCCTCGGTGAACATCCTCGCGATCTCGAAGCTCGTCGGCGAGGAACACGCGCCGCTGTATCTCGCGATCTCGTACTTCCTGTGGCAGATGCCGCAGATCGTGCTCACGGTGCTGCCGGCCGCGATGCTGCTCGGCACGCTGCTCTCGCTACAGCGCCTCTCGACCGAGAGCGAGATCACGGCGCTCAAAGCGGGCGGGATCGGCCTCGTGCGTTGCGTCGCGCCGCTGCTCGTGGTCGGCGTGATCGTCTCGCTCTGCGCGTACGTCATCCAAGAGGCGGTCGTCCCGTTCGCGAACGACCGCGCCGCCTACGTTCGCGACGATGCGATCCGCCACGTCGGCGCGTTCGGCGGCGGGAGCCACACGGTCGTCACGAATCTGCCCGGCGGCGGCCAGCAGGTGACGTACTTTCGCGGCTACGATCCGTCGTCGCAATCGCTGCTCAACGTCACGATCGTGACGTACGGCATCGATAATCAGCCGAAGAACATCCTCTTCAGCGAACGCGGCGTCTATCTGCCGCCGCGCTGGAGCTTCACGAACGCGACGGTCTATCACTTCGCCGCAGACGGAACGACGGAATCGCACGAACCGATCGCGACGATCGACGTCGGCGAACGGCCGAATCAGATCCAGCGGCAAGTGCTCGATAACAACCGGGAGACGATGAGCCGCTCGCAAATACGCGAGGCGATCGATTCGCACCAGCTCTCGGCACCGGAGACGCGCGCGTACGAGTCGTCCTACGAAGGGAAACTCGCCCGGCCGTTCATGTCGTTCGTGTTCACGCTCATCGCCGTGCCGTTCGGCCTGCGGCCGCCCCGCGGCGGCGGCGGCACGGGGGCCGGATTCGGGCTCGCGTTTCCGATCGCGTTCGTCTATTTCGTCGTGATGAGCGTCAGCTCGGCCGTCGCGACCGATATCCCGGGCGGCTACGCGATCGTCGTGCTCGGCGCGTGGCTCCCGAACATCATCTTCACCGCGATCGGCATCGCGATGCTGCGCCGCGCGGCGCGTTACTAGTGGGAGACTAACGCGTGGGAACCCTCGGTGGGCTCGCGCTCGTCGTCGTCATCATCCTCGTCGCGGGCTTCGTCGCGTACATCGGCGATCGCGTCGGCCATCAGGTCGGCCGCAAACGGCTGACGCTGTTCGGGTTACGGCCGAAATACACGTCGACGATCGTCGCCGTCGGGACGGGGATGATGATCGCGCTCGTCGTGACCACGACGACCCTGCTCGCATCGAACTACGCGCGCGCCGCGTTCTTCCACCTCTCGGCGATCAACAACCGCGTCAACGCGCTCCAGGCGCAGGCGGACGCCCTCGATCGCGTGCGCAACAGCAACATCATCGTGCGCCGCGGGCAGCCGCTCTACAACCAATTCCTGATCGTCGATCCGACGGAGACGGCCGCCGAACGGATGGCCGCGCTCTCGTCGTTCTACGACGCGGTCGTCGTCGCGCTCAACAAGCAGTACGTGCCGCTCGGGCTCAAGCCGCTCACGGGCCGCGCCTCCGATCCCGAGATCCAGAAGCAGATGAAGGCCGTCTTCGACGACCAGACGACGCAGGGGTTCCTCTTGCGCGGCCCGGTCCTCTTCGTCGCGGTCGCCGACGAGAATCTCGTCGCGAACGATCCGATCAGCTTTCGATTCGATCCGTACGCCGATCAAGTGATCTTCCGCAATCGCGCCGTGCTCTCGAGCGTCGAGGTCAACGGCGGGACGGCGATCAATCCGCGGATCGCCTACGGGCAGCTCGGCAGCTCGATCCGCGGCCTCGCGATCTCGGGCGGCATGCCGCCCTACTTCGCGTTCGTGATCCCGTCGCTGACGGCGACCCAGGTCGCGGAGACGACGCGCCAGATCCGGCTCGGGCACGGCTCGTTCTATATCGTGGCCCGCGCGACGGGCGACATCTATCCGCACACGGGTGATATCCCGGTCACCTTCGAGCTCAGCCGGACGCGTCAGTGAGCGCCCCGGTGGTCGGGATCGATCCCGGCACGCGCAAGTGCGGCTTCGCGATCGTCGCCGCCGTCGGCGCCGCGCCGCTCGAGCTCGGCATCGTGGCGACGGCGGCGTTCGGCGGCGAACTCGCGGCACTCGTCGCGCGCTTCGCGCCGCGCGCGATCGCGCTCGGCGGCGGGACGCACACGGGCCAGATCCGCGCGCTCGCGGCCGAGCTCGGCGTCCCCGTCGCGATCGTCGACGAGCGCGAGACGACGCTCCTCGCGCGGCGCCGCTACTTCGAGACGCATCCGCCGCGCGGCTGGCGGCGGCTCGTCCCGCGCGGGATGCTCGTCCCGCCGCGGCCGATCGACGACTTCGCCGCGCTGCTGATCGCCGAACGCTTCTTGGCGACCGAAGCCCGCTCGGGCGGGCAGGACTCCTAGCCGCCCGATCCTAAGCGCGACCTCCCGGCGCACCCGTATGAGCGGGGTGCCTTTCTGCGTCGGGACGTCTGCGAGGATCGATGAAGCGTCTCGGCCGGTGCGCCGCGATCGTGGGGCTCCTCGGCCTCGTGAGTCGTGCTGCCCTCGCGACGCCGTTCTCCGACGTCCCGGCCGATCGCTGGGCCGATCAGTACGTCGAGAGCCTCGCGGCCGACGGCGTCGTCACGGGCTACCCGGACGGCACGTTCAAAGGCGATCGGCCGCTCACGCGCTACGAGATGGCGGCCGTCGTCGCGCGCACGATCGAGCGCCTGCGCGTGCGCGGCGGCGACGCGCCCTCGAAAGACGATCTGGAGAAGCTTCAGAAATTGATCGTCGCATATAAGGACGAGCTCGACGCGCTCGGCGTGCGGGTCACGTCGCTGGAAGACGAGGTCGCCGCACTCGATACGCGCACGAAACTCGCGCAGTCGCTCTCGCTGCACGGCGTCTTCCTGCCGAACGTGACGGCCCGCGAACGCGACGTCGTCCCGACGACGATCGTCAATCGCACGGGCGCCGCGGTCACGACGTACTACGGTGCGACGATACCGGGCTCCGCGAATCCCAACGCGCCCGCGGTCGGGCCGATCGATCCGTTCGTGAGCGCGTTCCTCGCGACCGATCCGACGAACGATCCGCTCACGCAGGCGCTCGCGGGCGTGCAGATCCGTCAGGACACGCGCTTCACGCTCACGTACGCGCTCGCGGACGATCTCACGGTCTCGCTCCCCGTCCACATCCTGAACTTCGAATACGGCGGCGAGTACGCGCAGCAGCAGAAGCTCGACATCGAGCCGAGCCTGCAGATCGCGATCGCGCGCGCGGGCGCTTTGCATAACCTGCAGTTCACGTACGGACAGATCACCGATATGGCGTCGTCGCTCACCGGGCTCACGTTCGCGGCGCCGCAGGGCTACGACGATACGGAACCCTACGTCCTACCGTATCAGCCCTATCAGAAGGGCATCTCCGCGCACGGGACCGTCGGCGAAGGCGCCTTCGGGCTCACCGATTTCCAGGTCTCGTTCACGCGCCTCGATCAAACGCTGATCAACACGCAGCCGGGCGTCACGGATCCGAGCGTCGCGGCGTTCAACGCGAACGAATACTTCACGCCCGTCGTCCCGTCGCAGGTCGGCTACGTGCAGCAGGGTGCCGCCGCATCGCTGCGTACCGATCGGTTCGCGGCCGGCGCCGGGACGCTCGGCGAGGCGTTCCTCACGCAGAAGGCGGTCGCGGGATCCGTCTACATCGCGAGCGTCGACGGCGAGACGTTCGACGCGAGCGGCGCGCCGACGGGCGGGGCCGCGCTCTTCGCGACGGCGCCGCCGTTCACGTACGTCGAATCGCTCAACGCCGTCGTCTTCAACGCGCAGCTCCCCGCGGGTTCGACCGTCTCGATCGCCTATCGCGGCCTCGCGCTCGCGAACGACGTCGTCGCCGAGCGCTACATGATCCACGCGCGCGCGAAGCAGACGTTCGCGAAGTACGACGGCGTCGAGGTCGGCGTCTCGTACAATCGCATCTTCGATTACGACGATCTCGTCCAGACCGGAACGGGCGCGACCGCGATCTCGCAGACCTACGCGCAGCCCGCGAGCGGGGCCGGGCTCGTGAGCGACGCGGTGCTCGGCCTCGACGTCTCGGCGCCGATCCCGGTCGCTCTCGCGCACGCTCGTCCCACGGCCTTCGCCGAGATCGCGGAGAGCGCGTACACGCCCGACTACCGAACGATCGCGTCGTCGGGAGATGCGGCCGTGACGGCGGGCGTTCGCCTGCACGCGGGCGTGTACGAGTTCAGCGCGCAGTACCAGAGCGTCGGCTTGGATTTCATCGACGGCGCGCCGTTCGGCTATTTCGGCAACGCGCCCGCGACGTTCAGCGATTATCGCGCGGCGTATCTCCCGGGCTTCTTCGGCTTCGGCAACGACGTCGCGCTCAACGGCCAGTTCGACGCCCAGTTCGCGCGAGCCGGGCTCGCCTCGCCGCGAACGGCCGCAAATCCCAATCTGACGTTCGCCTATCCGATCTTCGATACGCTGCGCGCGAGCGGCCCGCAATACTTCTCGGCGTTCGCTCCCAACTCGCGCGGCGAGAGTTTCACGGCGAACGGACCCGCGCGCCTCGGCAGCGTGAAATTCGCGCTGCGCGCCGCGTACCATCATCTCGAAGAGATCTCGCCGCAGGGCACGGGCGCGACGTTCTACGGCCCGGAGTACGTCTCGGGCGTGCGCGAGCACGACGATACCTACGATGCCGGCACGGGCTTCCACATCCCCGCGCTCGGCCGCGATCTCACGACGGATCTTTCGGCGACCTACGAGCAGCTGCAGCGGCTCGATCGCACGCCCCAGCGGTACGTGCCGGTCGATCCCGGTACCGAGGCGTTCGATGCGGCCGCGGCGGCCGCGAGCGCGGCGCTGCCGGGCGGCGGGAGCGCGGTCTCGTCGTATCCGAATTACGTCGACGTGCGCAAGATCTCGATCTCGGCCGCCGCGGCGTTCCCGATCACGCAAGATCTGCGCCTCGCGGGCAGCTATACGACGCAGCAATACGGCGGCAGCTTCGGAACGACGCTCGGCCAGAACATCTCCGAACGTAAGGATTACTATCAGGGCTCGCTGACGTATTCCGTGCCGCGTACGAATTCGTCGCTCTCGTTCGTCGCGAGCCGCTACCGCTACACGGATCAGGTCGTGCCGTCGTACGATTTCGGGCAGAACCGTCAAGACGTCAACTTCACGATCCGTTTCTGATCGCG
>CAZZZK010000172.1:0-4774 GCA_964658555.1 Vulcanimicrobiota bacterium
CGACGAGATCGGCGGCCGGCCCGACGCCCCGCCCGAGCACCCGCCCGGCCTCGTCGCCGACGACGGCGACCGTCGAACTCTGGCCGCCGTCGAGCCCCGCGACGAGCCTCACGCGCGCAGCAGCGATTCGAACGTCCGCGGATCGTCGCCCGTCACGCGGCGCGCGAACGCGTCGGCCTCCGCCTCGGTCGCGGCCGGAAACGCGCGATGATAGCGTTCGTGCGCGACGGCGCACGCGACGAGCCGGCGCGCGGCGCCCGGGCCCGCGACCGCGCGGACGCGGGCGACCGCCCGCGCGTCGACGGCGATCGTGTCGGTCGCGGGATCGTATTCGGCGACGAGGCTCGCACCCGCGGCCCACGTTCCGAGCGCGACGATGCGCAGACGCGGCGCCCTCACGCGCGGACGCCGGTGCGGAGGTCGACGCCGTCGGCCGCGAGCGTCGCGCGCAGCTCGGCCGCGTCGACGTTTCGCGGGGCGTTCGAGCCCGCCCGGACGCAGAGCGCGGCGGCCGTCCCGGCAGCCTGGCCGAGCGTCATGACCGTCGGCGTCAGCCGCGTCGAGGCGTGCGCCTCGTGCGTCGTCGAGATGCAGCGCCCGGCGACGAGCAGGCCGTCGACGCGCCCGGGGACGAGGCAGCGGTACGGGATCTCGTAGGCGGCGCCGGGCGGCAGACGATGCGTCGTCGTCCCCGAGCCCGACGGATTGTGGATGTCGATCGGATAGGCGCTGCGGGCCACGGCGTCCGCGAAGGTGCGGCCCTCGAGTACGTCGCTCGCCGTCAGCGTGTAACAGCCGACGATGCGCCGCGACTCGCGAATGCCGACCTGCGTCCCGGTCGCCGCGATCCGCGCGTTCGCGAAGCCCGGGACGTCGCGCCGGAAGAAGCGCAGCAGCGCCGTCGCCTGGCCGCGCGCCTCGACTTCGGCGCGCGTGAGATCCTCGGGATCGAGCGGATCGATCCCGGTCACGCGGGTCATGTTCACGCTGACTTCGTCGGGATAGGGCGAGATGAAGAACGAGACGAGTTCGCGCGGCACGTCGAGATCGCCGCGGGAGCGCGCGCGTTCCCAGAGGTCGTAGAGCCCCGCGACGGCGGTGAGCGACGCGGCGGTCCGATCTTGCGGGGCGAGGCTCGTGCGCATCTGGTCCGGATGCTCGGCGACGTACCGCGCCGTCTCGGCGAGATCGACGTGGCTGAGCCGGATCATCAGGCTCGCGGGCTGGACGCGCCCGCGCGCGTCGCCCTGCAGCAGCGCGACGCCGCGTACTCGCGCTCGCCGCCGACGGTCGCGACGCGCACGCCGCGCACCGCTCCCGTCGCATCGTCGAGCAGCGCGCCGAGAAAATAGGCGTGCAGCAGCAGCGTCACGCCGCTCTCCGCCATCATCTCGAAGAGCAGCGCCTTATGCGTCTCGGGATCGAACGGGGTGATCGTCGCGACGTACTCCGACGCATCGGGCAGGTGCCCGGGCGAGCCGCCCATCGCGACGAGCCGCTCGACGATCTCCTGCGCGATCCCGCCGACGATCCGCTCGCCGTCCGCGGCGTGAAAGGTCATCCACGGGCCGACCATCGCGGCCGTCGCGGTGCCGCCGAGAAAGCCGTAGCGCTCGACGAGCAGGGTACGCGCGCCGTGCCGCGCGGCCGCGAGCGCCGCCGCGCAGCCCGCGTTCCCGCCGCCGATCACGATGACGTCGAAACGTCGTTCCACGCCGCCTGGTTCTTACGCGCGCGGCCGATGCCCCGTCGCCCGCGAGAAGCGAGGCGTCCGCGGCGCACGGGAGCGGCTCGCGCACGCGTAGGGGTTGCCCCCATACGACCGGAGCGGCGGGTCGCCTACGATGCGGACATGAGAACGTCGTCCTCCGACCGTTTCGCGCGCCGCGCATTCTCCTTCGCCGGAGCCGCCGGGCTCGCGCTCGGCATCGACGCGTGCAGTTCGGGCGGGACGACGTTCGATCGCGGCGCGGCATCGCTGCCGGCGGCGATCGCGACGGGCTGCGTCTATCCGAGCACCGCGGCGCAGACGACGGCGCTCCCCGAGGCCGGCGGCGTGACGGGGACGATCTCGCTCGCCGCGTTCTCGCAAACCTCGACGACGTGCCTGAAGACGACGGTCGCGACGGGCGCCGATGCGACGCTGACCGATACGTCGGTCGCGCGCACCCTCTCGACGGCGCGCTCCGCGTCGAGCCGCCGCTCCGCGCAAGCCCTTCCGGCGGCCGCTCCCGTGCTACAGGTCTCGCTCTACGACGCCTTCTCCGGCAACGCCACGATCCTCGGCGTGACGTTGAAGACGCCGGGGCTGCCCGACGGTACGTACCCCGCGACCGTGACGACGGACGTTCTCGGCGCGACCGTGGTCACCGATTATACGATCGTCGTCAGCAATGGCGTCGCGACCACGGGCGGCGGCATCTTCGGTTCGCCGATCGAACCCGACGGAACGAGTACGCTCAGCGTCTATCCGATCGGAACCGTCCTACCGTCGCCCTCGCCTGCGGCGTCCGCGACCCCGGTCGCATCCGCGTCGCCCGCCGCCTCCGCGACGCCGGGAACGCCGGCACCGAGCGTCGCGCCGACGATCGCGCCGACGGCGGTCCCCACCGTCGCGCCGACCGCGATCCCGACGGCGACGCCGAACCCGTCCGCCTTCACGGCGAGCGTCTCGCTCACGCCCGCGGGGTGCGTACAGTTCCCCGAGCCGACCGGCACCCAGCGATACACGCTCACGCCGAGCGCTCCGCCGCCGCCCGGCTTCACGTATCTCTACGGATGGATCGGCGTCACCGTCACGGGACAACCCCGCTACAGCCTGAACGGCACCGTCAATGCGTATACGGCGTCGCCGTCGAACACCGCGACGTTGAACGTCGCACCGCCGGATGCGGCGGGCGGAGTCAACGGCGCACTCTTCCTCCTGCCTCCGAGCGGGCCGCCGTACTACGGCCAACCGTTCGAAGTCCGCGATGCGAGCGGCAATGCGGACGAAGTGAGCGGTACGTACGACGTGGCACCGTATTACACGTGCGGCACGAGTCCGACCGCCGCCCGTCGCCGGACCTGACGAGAGAGTCGGCCGCGCGTGGAGGCGCGGCGCGGCGCGCCCCGGCAACCACAGGCATGTTCACGCAAACGGCCCGCTTCTACGACGCGATCTACGCGGCACGCGGGCGCTCGTACGAGCCCGAATCCGCCGCGATCGCGGCGCTCGTCCGCGCTGCGGTGCCGCACGCGGACACGCTGCTGGACGTCGGATGCGGCACGGGCGCGCACCTCGAAGCGTTCGCGGCCGCGGGTTTCACGTGCCGCGGCATCGATGCGGACCTGAAGATGGTCGATCTCGCGCGCGCTCGGCTCGAACGGATCCCGGTCTCGCTCGCCGACCCGTCGACGTTCGATCTCGGCGAGCGCTTCAACGCGGTCGTCTCGTTCTCCGGAACGGTCGCCCATGCGAAGACGAAGGAACGGCTGACGCAGACCGTCGCCCGGCTCGCCGCCCATCTCACGACGCCGGGGATCCTCGTCGTCGAACCGTTCGTCGCGTTCGGCGACTATCGCGCGGGGCACATCGACGCGGTCTTCGTCGACGAACCCGAGACGAAGATCGCGCGGATGGATCTGAGCCGCCAAGTCGGCCGGATGGCGGTGCTCGACTTCAATTATCTCGCCGCGACGACGCTCGGCGTCGAACGCTATTTCGAACGCCGCGAACTCGGCCTCTTCGAAGCGGCCGACTATCGCGGCGCCTTCGAAGCCGCGGGTATGCGGTTCGAGGAGATCGCGAGCCCGCGCTTCGCGCGCGGACTCTACCTCGGCCGGAACGCGTAACGAACGCATCTCCTCGGCGAGATCCGACTGCGGCTGCGAGGTACGCCGGGCTCGCCATCGAACATACGTTCGGTGGCGGTGGAGAAGCGGATCGGGCGGATGCGGTGTGTCGAGATCGAGGCGAAATCGATCCTCAACCGCGTGCACGGAATGGGATTCGGATGGTCGATCAACCCGTATCGCGGCTGCTACCATCGCTGCGTCTTCTGCTACGCGCGCAACACGCACGCGTTTCTCGAGCGCGACGGCGTCGCCGAATGGGGTTCGCTGCTCTCGGTGAAGATCAACGCGCCCGAGATCGTACGCCGCGAACTCGCGAAGCCGTCGTGGAAGGGCGAGGACGTCTTCATCGGCACCGCGACCGATCCGTACCAGCCGCTCGAGGGCCGCTACCGGCTGACGCGGCGCATCCTCGAAGAATTCGTGCGCGCGAAGACGCCCGCGCACATCACGACGCGGTCGCCGCTCGTCGTGCGCGATATCGACGTGCTGCGCGAGCTCTCGCGCGCGGCGGGAGTTACGGTCTGCATCAGCCTGCCGACGCTCGATGCGGAGCTCGCGCGCAAGATCGAACCGACGGTCGCGCCGCCCGCGCAGCGCGTGCGCACGATCGAGCGACTCGCGCGCGCCGGCATCCGCACGGGCGTCGCGGTCGCGCCGATCCTGCCGCACCTGACCGACGATCCGCAGGCGCTGCGCGCCGTCTTCGCGGCGGCCGCGAACGCGGGCGCGAGCACCGCATGGCACGGCGCGCTGCGGCTCGGCGAGATCCCGCGCGAAAGCTACTTCGCGTTCTTACGCGACGAGTTTCCGGCGCTCGTCGCGCGATACGACCGCCACTATCGAGCGACCGCACTCGATCGCGCCGCCGCGAGCCACGTCGAAGCGCGCGTCCGCGAGGCGAAACGGCGCGTCGTCTTCGCACCGCCGCCGCTCGTCG
>CAZZZK010000172.1:4784-5849 GCA_964658555.1 Vulcanimicrobiota bacterium
GAACAACTCGCGTTCCTCTGACGGATCAGACGGATCAGACGTAGTTCTTCATCGCGGGCCACCACGCCGCGAGCGGTTCGATCGGCCGCGTGCACACGTAGACGGCGAGGTCGTCGAAGTCGGGCAGGACGTACGGATCGCGATAGACCGCGGCCCGGCGCACGTCGCGCCACTCTCCGCGCAGCGTCCGTTCCGGAATGCCGATCGCGATGACGACGTTGCCCGACGCGCCGCGCGTGCCCCACAGATAGAAGTTGTTGTGACCGCTGATCGCTCGCGGCAAGCCCGCGCGCGCGCCGAGCAGATCGACCGCCGAGGCTTGACCGTAATCGCGCGTCAGCACGATCGCTTCGCGCCGCTCGCTCTGCGGTAACGCGTCGTAGACGCCGCCGAGCGTCGCGACGAGCGTGTCCCAGCCGAGCTGATCGGCGAAGTGCTGCGGGACCTTGCCTTCGGGATGGCGCTCCATCTTGATGCCGCGGAAATCGAGCACGCGCTCGTAGGCGACGAACGCGGGCAGCGGCAGCAGCGGGAACGCTTCGGGCGCGATCGCGATGCCCGCGAGCAGCAGCAGCGCGCCGTACGCGAACGTCGCGGCCCGCGTGCGGACGAAGCGATCGACGACGACGGCCCCCGCCGCGAAGAGTACGGGGTAGATCGGCGCGAGGTAGTAGACTTTCGCACCGAGGGCGAGATAGACGATCGAGAGCAGCGCGTACGCGAGCCCGTACCAGCGCAGCCGACGCAGCGACGGAACGGCGAGCAAGCCGTAGAGACCCGCGAGCCAGATCGGTGCCGAGAGCGGATTCATCATCAAGATCTGCTGCGCGTAGAACGCGAACGGGCCGACGACGACGTTGACCTCGCGCGCCGCGTGACGCAGCACCGCGAGCTGCGGCCAGCCGTTCTGCGCCTGCCACACGAGCGTCGGCGAGACGATCGCGAGCGCGAGTGCGACCGCGACGGCGAAACCGGGCCGGCGCAGCGACGGGCGCCGCTCGGTGCACGCGATCGCGACGATCGCGCAGCCGAGAAAGAAGAACATCGAATACTTATTGACGAGCC
>CAZZZK010000173.1:0-2355 GCA_964658555.1 Vulcanimicrobiota bacterium
ATCTCGAGCGCGAGGCCGCCCTCGCGACGGACGGCGACGCGCTCGCGGAGATCGCCCGTCGTCTCGCGCGTCCCGTCGAGGCCGGCGACGCGGAGCCTCCGGCCGCGCTCCGCGGGAGCTTACGGGCCTATCAGCGAGCCGGCTTCGCGCGGCTGCAGCTGTGGCGCGAACTCGGCTTCGGCGGGATCCTCGCCGACGACATGGGGCTCGGAAAGAGCGTGCAGACGCTCGCGCATCTGCTCGCGGAACGCGACGCCGGGCGGCTCGAGCGGGGTGCGCTCGTCGTGGTTCCGACGAGCCTCGTTCAGAACTGGTGCGACGAAGCCGATCGCTTCGCACCGACGCTCCGCGTCCTCGCGCTGCACGAACCGGCGCGCGCGAAGCGCTTCGCCGAGATCGACGCGCACGACGTCGTCGTGACGACGTATCCGCTGCTGCTGCGCGACGCGATCCCCGTCGAGCGCGCGTGGTCCGTCGTCGTGCTCGACGAGGCGCAAGCGATCAAGAACGCCGGTTCGCGGCTCGCACGCGCGGCCGGCCGGCTGCGCGCGGAGCAGCGGCTCGCGCTCTCCGGGACGCCGATCGGAAACGATCTCGCGGAACTGTGGTCGCTCTTCGATTTCGTCGCACCCGGGTTGCTCGGCGACCGCAAGCGGTTCGCCTCGCTCTTCCGAATCCCGATCGAGAAACGCGACGACGCCCCGCGCCGCCGAGCGCTCGCCGCGCGGATCGCGCCGTTCGTCGTACGGCGCACGAAAGAGCTCGTGGCGCCCGAGCTGCCGCCGAAAACCGAGATCGTCCGCCGCGTCGAACTCGAGGGCGAACAGCGCGATCTCTACGAAAGCGTGCGCGTCGCGATGCGCGCGCGCGTCGGCGACGAGATCGCGCTGCACGGCATCGCACGCAGCGGCCTCGTCGTTCTCGACGGCCTCCTGAAATTGCGACAGGTATGTTGCGATCCCCGGCTCTTGCCGCCTTCGCTGCGGCGCGACGTGCCGAGCGCGAAGCTCGTGCTCCTGCGCGAGATGCTGCCGCAGCTCGTCGCCGCCGGCCGCCGCGTGCTCGTCTTCTCGCAGTTCACGAGCATGCTCGCGCTCATCGCAGCCGAACTCGACTCGCTCGCGTTGCCGTACGTCGCGCTCACGGGCGAGACGGACGATCGACCCGCGGTCATCCGGCGTTTCACCGACCGCGAGGTTCCGATCTTTCTCGTGAGCCTGCGCGCGGGCGGCGTCGGGCTCAATCTCACCGCCGCCGATACGGTCGTCCATTTCGACCCGTGGTGGAACCCCGCCGTCGAACGTCAGGCGACCGATCGCGCGCATCGCATCGGCCAGACCGAACCCGTCTTCGTGTACAAGCTCGCCTGTGCCGGCACGGTCGAGGAGCAGATCGTCGCGCTCGCGCAACGGAAGACCGCCCTCGCCGACGCGATCCTCTCCGAGGATGCGCGCGGTATCCCGGACTTCGAGCTCGACGAACGAACGATCGACGCGCTGTTCGGCCCACGTAATTCCACCGAACGAATGATGCCGAGCAGCCCTACGTCCGGAGGGTAGGAAGAACTATCGTTGCCGAATGGGCAAGCGAGCTATCCTGCGTTCCTTTTTCGCGTTCGCCGGGTTGACGCTCGGAGCCGCGGTCGCCGGCTGCGGAGGGCAGGCGACGCCGAACTTCTCGCACGCGACCGCGTCGCTGCCCGCCGCCTCCGCGAAGAGTTGCATCGCGCAGAGCACGCAGGCGCAAACGGCCGCCCTCCCCGCGGCCGGCGGGGTCACCGGGACGATCTCGATCGGTGCCGGGAGCGGGACGACCGGTCCGTGCCTTTCGCTCGCGCTTCTGACGGGCTCGGCGACCGAGACGGCGGTCGCGATCGCGACGACGGGCGTCTCGGCGTCCGAGCGGCGAGCGCGGGCCGAGCGTCGCACGACCCAGGCCGCGAACGCGCCGCAACCGCTCGCCGAGATCTCGCTGACGAACACCTACACGGGAAATCTCACGTGGATCGCGGTCACGCTCAACCTGCCGCCCGGGACCGTCCCGGCCGGACAGTATCCCGCGACGATCACCTCGACGCTCGTCATCGACGGCACGACCGACACGACCGTCGCGAACTTCACGGTCACCGTCTCTGCGAACGGGACCGCGATCATCACCGGGCCGAACGCGCGGCAGTTCCTCGCGATTCTCGCCGCGGACACGACCGGCACGCTCGCGCTCTATCCGCCGGGCACGGTCCTCCCGACGCCCACGCCGTTCCCGACCGAGACGTCCTCCGCATCGCCCGGGCCGAGCGCTTCGCCGACCGCCGCGCCGTCTGCGACGCCGACGGCGACTGCGACCGCGACCGTCGCG
>CAZZZK010000173.1:2365-5824 GCA_964658555.1 Vulcanimicrobiota bacterium
ATGGCGCCGGTGCACACCCTGAACGGCTCCGGCCTCGCCGTCGGCCGCGCCGGTCGTCTTCCCGCCGACGATCTCGATCTCGCCGTCCGCCTGCATCGACGTCGGGAATTCGGGCGGGACGTATACGTATCGCGTCTCGGTCAGTCAGCCGCCGCCGCCCGGCTACGCCTACGAGTTCTCGTGGCTCGACCGGGGGCCGAGCGATTGGATCCTCACGGTCCCCGGGGTCACCTCTCCCACGAACTTCGGCCTCCTCGGAACGGCCACGACCGCATCGATCGTCGTGCCGACCTATCCGCAAGGCTCGGGCGGTGTGACCACACCGGGTGCGGAGGGCGGCGTCTCCGTGTATCTCTGGGTTCGGAACGCGACGAATCCCGGCTTCGAACAGTACGTGGGCCCGAACGGGCAGTACGTCGGCGCGGGTCAGACGCTCGCGGCGGGATCGATCACCTGCGCCTCCCTCGGTCTCTAACGCGTCGCCGGGCGGCGACGTGTGAGCCGAATCGGGAACCCGCGCGTGCTTCGCGCGCGTTTCCCGCATGCGGTTCGAGCGAACGTCGCTCGTCGTCCGCGTAAGGAGAGTCGTAGTGAATCGGATTTCGACGGTAACGGCGCTCGCGCTCGCCGTGAGCACCGGCCTTCTCGCGCCGCAGACCGCTCGCGCCGACGGCGCGGCGAGCACGCGCAATATCATCATCGGCGGGGCCGCCGCTGCGGCGGGCACGCTGCTGATCATCAATCACAATAAGAAAGTGCACGAAAAATACGCGGAGTACGATCGCGAGCAGGCGGCGACTGCGTCTCAGCGCGATCAGGCGGAACAGGCGTATGCGAGCGAACGCCAGGCGTACGAGCACGAGGCGTCCCTCGTGAGCGATTACAAACACGAGAACGCCTATCAGCACCGTCAGGTGGTCGAGCGCGATCGCGAGATCGCGAGCCTCAAACGTTCGCTCGTCGCGGCGAAGTTCGGCGCGCGTCCGGTCGCCGCCGCACCCGCCGTCGCCGTTCCGGCCGAGCGAGCCGCGGCCGCGCCGCGGGCTGCGGCCGCCGCACCTCGTGCCGCCGCTCCCACACTCGTCTCGTACGGCTGGGGGACGTTTTGATCGGATCGCGCGCGCGTCGAAGCCGCGCCCTCGCGACCTCCGTGCCGACGGGCGCCGCTATCGCGTTGCTGGCGTCGTCGGCACTCGGTGTTTCGCTCGGCGGATGCGCGACGACGGCCCACGATCCGGCGGCGACCGCGGAGAAGATCACGCGGGCCGTCTACGCGGACGATTACGATTCGACGACGGCGGATTTCGATGCGGGCACCAAGGGGGACGTGACGCGCACCGAGCTCGGGGCGATCTCCGATCGGATGCACGTGCTCGGGACGCTGCAGACGTTCTCGCAGCGGAGCGCCGATGCGGCGGCCGGCAAATTCCAGTACGACGCGAATTTCGAGAAGGGCGCGATGCTCGTCGAGATCCGCTTCGATCCCGACGGGAAGGTGGCAGCCTATCGCGTCGCACCCGAATCGATGCAACCGGCCTCCGCCAGCGGGTAATCTCCCGCCGGCACGCCGTGACGCGCCTCGGCGTCGTGCCGAGCGCGTCACGGCCGACGCACTCCGGGACCGCCGCTTCGGGGCCGGCGCCGCCTTGCGGATTAGCCGCCGACGGCGAGCGAGGAAAACTCGTGATCCGAGAGTTCGATCGCCGCCGCAGCGATGTTCTGCTCGAGATGAGCGATCGACGCCGTCCCCGGGATCGGAATGATGACGGGCGAGCGATGCAGCAGCCACGCGAGCGCGATCTGATTGGGCTCGACGGAATGCGCCTTGGCGACGGTGTCGATCCGCTCCGACGAAAGTTTTCCGGCCGCGAGCGGGCCCCACGGGAAGAACGCGATCTTCTGTTTCGTGCAGTAGTCGACGACCTCGAGCGTCTCGTCGTCGGTGACGCCGTTGAAGATCTCGCTGCCGCCCGTCGCGTTGTTGAAGCGGTTCTGCACCGAAACGATCTCGACGATCCGGCGCGCCTCTTCGATCTGCGAAACGGTGACGTTCGAGAGTCCGATGTGCCTGATCTTGCCGGCCTCGCGCATCTCGGCGAGCGCGCCGACCGATTCCGCGAACGGCACCTTCGGATCGGGTCGATGCAATTGGTAGAGGTCGATCGTCTCGAGCCGGAGCCGCCGTAAGCTGTCCTCGAGGGCGCGCTCGAGGTGCGCGGGTGCGCCGGCCGGCGTCCATCGATCCGGTCCGGACCGCGTCTGACCGCCCTTGGTCGCGACGACCAGGCCGGATTTATACGGGAAAAGCGCCCGCGCGATCAATTCCTCGCTGACGTCCGGGCCGTACGAATCGGCCGTATCGATCAGATCGACGTCGAGTTCGACCGCGCGGCGCAACACCGCGAGCGCGTTCGTCTCGTCGGCCGGCGGGCCCCAGATGCCTTTGCCCGTGATGCGCATCGCGCCGAAGCCGATGCGATTGACGCGCAGATCGCCGCCGATCGAGAACGTGCCGGCGGCCGTTGCGGTGAGAGTCGGATGTGCCATGGTGCGCACCGTACCCCGCACGGCGCGAGCGCTCTCAACGGGCTCTCCAGCACGCGTAACACCGCGCTCACGACGCACGGCGGAGCGACGGAGTCGAAGGTGCCTTATGGAACGCTCGCTCCGCCCGCGGTCCGCCCTGCGCCTGCCGCGCTTCGGTCTGTCGCTCCCGCGCATGCGCGCTCCGCGGCGCGTCGCGAGCGCGATCGCGCTCGCCGCCGGAGCGTTCACGTACCTTCGCGCTCGTACCGCAGCGGGCGTCGCATACGTGACGGTCCCGGTCATCCGGACGGATCTCTCGCAGACCGTCACCGCGACGGGCACGGTGAATCCGCAGAACACGATCGCGATCGGCTCGCAAGACTCCGGCATCGACGAAATCGATACCCATTTCATCGCGCGCGTCAGAAAGGGTTAGGTGCTCGCGAAGCTCGATCCGACGACGTTCCGCGCTGCGCTCTCATTGGCGGCGGCCGCTCTCGCGCGGGCGAGGCGCGGGCGGCCGCGGCGACGGCCGACGGAGCGCGCGCGTCGATCGCGAACGCCGACGCGACCGCGGCGGGTGCCGTCGCGACGGCGAGAGCGGCACGAGCGACGGCGGCGATGAACGCGTCCGCCGTGCGAACCGCGCAGTCGAACGTCGCGAGCGCGGGGAAGCACGCTCACCGTCGCGCAGAAGACGGTCGACCGCGATCGCGCGCTGCTCGGTCACGGCTACATCGCGCAGAGCCAGCTGGACGCCGACGCAGCCGCGCTCGTCGCCGCGAAGACCGCGGCGAACAATGCCGCCGTCTCCGTGCGGCAGGCGCAGCTGCAGGGCGCGTCGTCGCGCAGCACCGCGCTCGCGAGCGCCGACCAGACGTCGGCCGAGCGCGCCGCGGCGGGGACGGCTCGCGCGACCGCGCTGCAGCAGCG
>CAZZZK010000174.1:0-2547 GCA_964658555.1 Vulcanimicrobiota bacterium
AGGATCGCTTCGGGGTCTTTACCGAGAAGATGCGCCGTCGCGATCTCGAGCCGGCGGGCGAAGCGGTCCGTTCGCGCGGCGACCGCGCGCTCCAGCCGGCCGTCCGCCGCGTCGCGCCGGGCCCGCGCGTTCGCGGCGCGCGCGTCGACCGCGGGACGCAGCCGCAGGTCGGCGCCCTGCAGCGCGCGCGCTCGTTCGGCGAGCCGCTTCGAAGGATCGCGCGCCGCGAGCCGCCGCGTGAGCGCGTTCAAACGGTCGGTCCACCCGCGCAGCGCCGCCTGAGCGGCGTTCGCGAGCGCTACGTCGCCGTCGCCCAATCGCTGCGCGAGCGGCGCGAGGAAGAGCCGCGGTTGCGCGAGCCGCGAGCGCACGAGGCATGCGGCGAGGCGGCCGTCGAGCCGCTCGATGCGCAGCGCGACCGACCGGCGCGCGCGCTCCCGTCCGTCGGCGATGCGCGCGCGCAGCACGCTCGCGTCGCTGCCGATCGCCTTCGCCGCGGCCGACGGCGTCTCGAGATGGAGGTCCGCCGCGAAATCGCAGAGCTGCAGGTCCGCCGTGTGGCCGATCGCCGAGATCACGGGATGGCGCGCGCGCGCGACGGCGCGCACGACGCCCTCGTCGCTGAAGGTGAAGAGATCCTCGAACGATCCGCCGCCGCGCGTTACGACGATGACGTCGACGTCGGCGCGCGACGCGCGGCCGAGCGCGGCGACGATCTCGGCCGGAGCGCTCGGACCCTGCACCGTCGTCTCGCACCAGACGACGTCGACGTGCGGCGCGCGCTCGCGCAAGATCGTCGTGAAATCGAGCGCGCCGTTGGCGCCGCGCGACGAGACGAGCGCGACGCGAAACGGAAACGCGGGCAGCGGCCGCTTACGCGACGCGTCGAAGAGCCCCTCGGCCGCGAGCTTGCGCTTGCGTTCCGCGAAGAGCACGTGCACGTCGCCGAGCCCCGCGTCCTCGATCGCACGCACCTGTAGCTGATACGAGCTCTTCGCGCGATACGTCGTGACGCTGCCGCGCGCGACGATCGCCGTCCCGTTCCCGAACCGCGGGAACCGCGCGGCGTCGTCGCCCCACGCGAAGCAGCGCAGGATCGCGTCGCCTTCCTTGAGGTCGAAGTTGAAATACCCCTTGGCGGAGACGCTGAGGTTCGAGACCTCGCCCTTGACCGCGACGTCGCGGAGGTTCGCGTCCGCCTCGATACGGCGCTTGAGGTAATCCGCGAGCCGAACGACGCCGACGACGCGCGGCGCCGCATTCGCGGGGCTCGTACCGCGCATCAGCGCTGCGAGAGCCCGTCCGCGTAATGCGGCCGGCCCGCCCAGCCCTGACTCGCGCACGAGCCGTAGGGCTGCGTGCCGTCGAGGAAATACACGAACTTCTTCGGCTGGCCGCAATACGCGTATTTCCGTACCTCGCTCACGGGGTAGGCGAACTGATGGACGGGCGTCTTCGCGAGCGCCGCCTTCATGTAGCGCGCCCAGATGCGCGCGGGCACGTTGCCGCCGTACGATTCGTTCATGCGTCGGCCGTCGTCGTTGCCGATCCAAACCGCGGTCACGAGATCGGGCGTATAGCCGACGAACCACGCGTCTTTGAAATCCGACGTCGTGCCCGTCTTCCCGGCGGCCGGGCGGCCGATCTCGGCGTTGGGATAGCCCGTGCCGTTCTTGATGACGCCCTCGAGCATCGTCGTCATCACGTACGCCGTCCCGGCGCTCACGACTTCGCTTTCGGCGGGGACGCGGTTATCGAGCAGCGTAGATCCGAACGAGTCTTTCACGAGGCGCAGCGGCGAGGGATCGATGTGGATCCCCGTATCCGCGAGCGTCGCGTATCCCGTCGCCATGTCGAGCGGCGAGACGACGGACGTGCCGAGCGCGAGCGAGAGGTTCGCCTCGAGCGGCGCGCGCACGCCCATCCGGTGCGCGTAGGCGATCACGCGATCGACGCCGACCTGCTCCGCGAGTTTGACCGCGACGACGTTGCGCGACTGCGCGAGCGCGTAACTCAGCGTCATCGGCCCGAAGAAACGAAAATCGTCGTCCATCGGACGCCACTGCGTACCGTCGCCCATCGGATACGAGATCGGCGAATCGTCGACGTCGGCGGTCGGCGGCATCCCGCCGTCGATCGCGGCCGTGTAGACGAACGCCTTGAACGACGAACCCGGCTGGCGCAGCGCCTGATACGCGCGGTTGAATTGATTGGCGAGCGTGAAGCCGCCCGCACCGCCGATCATCGAGACGATCTCGCCCGTCGCGGGCCGGATCGAGACGAGCGCGGCTTCGTGCGCGTTGATCCCCTCGCGGCGCGCCTGGCGCATCCCCCAATCGACCGCGCTCTGGCCGAGCTCTTCGAGATGCGGATCGAGCGTCGTATCGATCTCGAGGCCGCCCTCGTAGAGCGCCTGCTTACCGAACGTCTGCTCGACGACGTGGTTGACGTACGTCGTGAAATACGGATAGCGGAAACTCTGCAGGCCGACGGGCCGATCGCCGATCAGTCCGAGCGGCGCGCGCGCCGCGGCGCTCGCCTGCGATT
>CAZZZK010000174.1:2557-5791 GCA_964658555.1 Vulcanimicrobiota bacterium
CGGTCGGGTCGACGCCCGAGATGCTGTACGACACCGACCCGGTGTTTCGGGCGGGCCTCGCCAAGCCGCCGGAGGAGGATCCGCGC
This sequence comes from Vulcanimicrobiota bacterium, assembly GCA_964658555.1. Lineage (GTDB taxonomy): Bacteria > Vulcanimicrobiota > Vulcanimicrobiia > Vulcanimicrobiales > Vulcanimicrobiaceae > CAZZYZ01. Next base: position 2,644 of record CAZZZK010000174.1, read on the forward strand.
GCCGCGGCGCTCGCCTGCGATTGCGTGACGTACCCGCTCGCGACCATCCGCTCGAGCACGTGCCGCTGGCGCTCGCGCGCGTGCACGATGCTCACGTACGGCGAGTAATCCGACGGCGCGGCCGGCAGCCCCGCGAGCATCGCGAGCTGCCCGAGTTTGAGATTCGCGACGTCGGTCCCGAAATATTCGTGCGCCGCGGCTTGGATGCCGTAGGCGCCCGCGCCGAAGTAGATCAGATTGAGGTAGCGCTCGAGGATCTCGTTTTTCGTATAGTACCGTTCGATCTCCATCGCGAGCAGCGCTTCCTGGATCTTGCGGGTGATCGAAACCTGGTTCGTGAGGAAGAGCGCGCGCGCGAGCTGCTGCGTGATCGTCGACGCGCCCTGCAGCTGCTCGTGCCGGTAGTCGGCGAGCGCCGCGCGCGCGATCCCGCCGAAATCGACGCCGTGATGCTTGTAGAAATTATGATCCTCGTTCGCGACGAACGCATCGCGAACGAGCGGCGGGATGTGCGCGATCGGGACCCAGATCCGGTTCTGCGTGTAGAGCTGGGCGAGCTGCTGCCCGTCGCGCGCGTAGATTCGCGTCGAACGCGACGGCTGGAAATCCGCCATCCGATTGATGTCGGGCAGATTGCGCGAGTAGGCGTACACGATCCCCGCGACGAGCCCGCCCGCGAACAGCGCCGCGACGAACGCGAGCGCGACGAGCGTGTAGAGCAGGCGGCCGAAGGGCGAGAGCCGCCGCTTCTTGCGCGCGCGGCCGCGCACCGCCGCAGCCGCGCTCACGCGACGAGCCGGCTCGCGTTCGAAAGAACGCCGTTGACGAAGCGCCCCGAATCGTCCGTCGAGTACTTCTTCGCGAGTTCGACCGCTTCGTTGATGACGACGGGCCGCGGCGTCTCGGGATGATGGCGGAGTTCGTACACGCTCATGCGCAGCACGATCCGATCGATCGTCGGCAGCCGGTCGATCGTCCACTCCTGGAGCAGCGGCGCGATCAGCGCGTCGCTCTGCTCGACGTGCTCGAGCGTTCCGAACACGAGATCGCGTACGAAGGCGCGCTGCTCGGAACTCTGATCGGCATCGCCCGGCGCCTGCTCGAGTGCGAAGGCCGGTTCGTGATGCCCGATCTCGATGCTGTACAGCGCCTGCAGCGCGACTTCGCGCGCGTACCGCCGCGTCACGCGAGTACGTGCTCCTCGGCGAGGAACGACGGCAGGAAGTCGATGCCGAACCCGCCGCGCACGAAGCGTTCGTCGCGCAGGAGCCGCGCGCAGATGCCGAGCGTCGTCTGGATGCCGAGGATGTGCGTATCGCCGAGCGCCGCGAGCATCCGGTCGATCGCGTGTTGGCGCGTGTTGCCGTGCACCGCGATCTTCGCGAGCAGCGAATCGTAGAACGGCGGGACGGCGAGCCCCGTGTAGGCGTGCGAATCGACGCGCACGCCGAATCCGCCGGGCAGCGCGACGTCGGTAAGCGTCCCCGCGGCCGGCGTGAAATCCGCGCCTTCGGCGTTGATGCGGCATTCGAGCGCGTGGCCGCGCGCGACGAGATCGCCCTGCTTGAACGAGAGCCGCTCGCCCGCCGCGATCGAGATCTGTTCGCGGACGAGGTCGATCCCGTAGAGCAGCTCCGTCACCGGATGCTCGACCTGGATGCGCGTGTTCATCTCCATGAAGAACACGTCGTTGCCGCTGACGAGGAATTCGAGCGTCCCCGCGGTGCGGTAGTTCACCGCGCGCGCGGCCGCGACCGCGACGGCATGCAGCCGCTTACGAACCGCGGGCGCGAGTTCCGGGGCGGGAGCCTCTTCGATCAGCTTCTGATGCGAGGGCTTCTGCACCGAGCAATCGCGTTCGCCGACGTGAACGACGTTGCCGAACGCGTCTCCGAGCACTTGCACTTCGACGTGCCGCGGGCGATCGATCAGCTTCTCCATGTAGAGCCGGCCGTCTTTGAAATTCGCCTCGGCTTCGGCTTGCGCGGTGACGAACGCGCCTTCGAGTTCGCTCGCGTTCGCGACCGCGCGCATCCCCTTGCCGCCGCCGCCCGCCGTCGCTTTGAGCATCACGGGATAGCCGATCGTGCGCGCCGCGTCGACGGCCTCGGCGAGCGACGCGAGCAGCTCGCTGCCGGGCGTCGTCGGCACCTTCGCGTCGCGCATGATCGCCTTCGCGGTCGCCTTGTCGCCCATCTTCGAGATCGTCTCGGGGAGCGGCCCGATGAACGCGAGGCCGTGATCGGCGCAGATCTCCGCGAAGCGCGCGTTCTCGGCGAGGAAGCCGTAGCCGGGATGGATCGCGTCGGCGCCCGAGATCAGCGCCGCGGAGATGATGTTCGGGATGTTGAGATACGAGCGCGCGACCGGGCCCGGGCCGACGCAGAAGCTCTGATCGGCGTTGCGGACGTGCAGCGAGGCGCGGTCGGCCTCGGAAAAGATCGCGACCGTCTCGACGCCGAGTTCGTGCGCGGCGCGGTTGACGCGCATCGCGATCTCGCCGCGATTGGCGATGAGGATTTTCTTGAACACGTCAGCCTACCGAAACGGCGGGTTCGAGCGCGAAGAGCTGCTGGCCGTAGTCGACCGCTTCCCCGTCGGCCACGAAGATCTCGCTCACGCGCCCGGGACCGCCCGAGCGGATCGGATTGCGGATGCCGAGCGATTCCACGTACGCGAGTTCGCGATCTTCGGCGAGTTCGGCGCCCGCGGCGACGACCGGCCGCGAAAAGCGGACGATGCCGACGAACTCCGCGCGGACGATGCGCGGCGCGCCGTCGCGCGCCGCCCCGTTCCCCGACGGCGCGTGCCCGCCCGGGCCGGGAGCCGCGTCGTACTCGGGCGCCGCGGGCGGCGCGACGACGACCGGGCGCGGCGTACGCCGCAGCTCGATCTCGAGACCGTCTTCCTCGATCCGGAAGCGCGTCAGATCGCCCGCCGCGCAGAACTCCGCCGCCGAACGGATCCGCTCGAGCGTTTCGTCCCAATCCACAGCGGCTCGGCTTCGCGACCCTTTCTCCGGTATCCGCTGCACGCTCGCGCGCTCGGCGTCCGGCAACGCATCGCGCGCCGCGCGCCAACGCGGATCGATCTCCGCGAGCGGCACGCCGAGCACCTTCTTCTTCTGCCCATCGAGGAAGAGCTTCGC
>CAZZZK010000175.1:0-4023 GCA_964658555.1 Vulcanimicrobiota bacterium
CGCCCGAAGATCTCGATCGCGTGCGCGCGAACTACGAAACGGTCTCCGAACTCGTCGGGGGCTTTCCGACGATGCGGCCGGGGATGGTCGCGCTGATGTCGGACGGCCCGAACGCGCTCGGCATCCTCGAAGATCCGGCGAAGGCGCTGCAGACGTACGGTCTGCAGACGCTGCGGCGCATCGTCTCGACGCATCTCGTGCCGGGTTTCGTGCTGCAGGCCGCGCAGCAGCTCGATGCGAGTTTCGCGCGTCTCGTCTACGTCGCGTCGGGGCCGCAGCTCGCCTCGATGCTCGCGGCGTCGACGCCGACGCCCGTCTTCGATGCGACCGAATACGAACCGGACGAACTCGCGACCGTCGTCGCGAAGACGCTCGCCGTCGACGATACGGTGATGTTCGGGCGCGTGCTGCTCGTGCAGGCGAACGCCCGTTCGGCGGTCATCTCGTCCGACGCCGCGATCAACGCGCCGTCGCCGCAGGCCGCGCTTGGCTGAGACCGTATCGCTCGGCGTTTCCGGCGCCGGCGACGACGCCGCACTCGCGCGGCTCTTGCGCGAGCAGGGCCTCGCGCTCTCCGTCGACGAGGCGCGCCGGATCGCGGCGACGCTCGATCGCGATCCGACGCTCGTCGAAGCGCACGCGTTCGCGGCGCAGTGGAGCGAGCATTGCAGCTACAAGAGCTCGCGCCATCTGTTGCGGCGCCTCCCGACGACGGGCCCGACCGTGATGCAGGGCCCGCAGGAAGACGCGGGCATCGTGCACCTCGGCTCGTTCGAGGGCCGACGATACGGCATCGTGATCGCGCACGAGTCGCACAATCATCCCTCGCAAGTCGTGCCGTTCGAGGGTGCGGCGACCGGCATCGGCGGGATCGTACGCGACGTACTCTGCATGGGCGCGCGCGTGATCGCGCTCGCCGATCCGCTGCGCTTCGGGCCGCGCGAGGATCCGCACTGCCGGTACGTCGCGCAGGGCGTGGTCGACGGCATCGCGGCGTACGGCAACGCGATCGGCGTGCCGAACATCGCGGGCGACGTCTACTTTCACGAGGGATTCCGCGACAATTGTCTCGTCAACGTCGTCGCCCTCGGGATCGTCGAGGAGCGCGGCATCGTGCATTCGCGCGCGCCGGACGGCGCCGCGGGCTGGGATATCGTGCTCGTCGGCAAGGCCACGGATCGCAGCGGATTCGGCGGTGCGGCGTTCTCGTCGCTCGTGCTCGACGCGGAGGACGCGGAGCTCAATAAGGGCGCCGTTCAAGTGCCCGATCCGTTCCTCAAGAACGTCATCATGCGCGCCTCCTACCGCGCGTTCGACGTGATCGCGGAGCGCGGGCTCACCGTCGGCTTCAAAGATCTCGGGGCGGGCGGCATCATGGGCTGCACGGCCGAGATCGTGTCGAGCGGCGGGTACGGCGCCGTCGTCGATCTCGAGCGCTGCCCGACCTCCCAGGCGAATCTGCCCGCGGCCGTGATCGCCGTCGGCGAGACCCAGGAGCGGCTGACGTGGGTCGTTCCGCCGCACTTCACGGCCGAGCTGCTCGCGATCTACAACGACGAGTTCTCGTTGCCCGAGATCGCGCGCGGCGCGCAGGCGGCCGTCGTCGGCCGCGTGACCGCGGAGAAGCGATACGTCTTGCGCCACGGCGGCGAGACCGTGATGGACGTCGACATCGATTTCCTCACGGGCGATATCCGCTACGACCGCACGGCGGGCGAACCGCGCGAAGCCGCGCGCGCAGGCGACGTCGGCGACGCGCGCGCGCGACGGGCCGCGGAAGCCGCGTACCGCGAGCTGCCGGCGACGCTCGCGCGCGTGCTCGCGCATCCCGACGTCTGTTCGCGGCGCCCGATCTACGAACGCTTCGATTCGGTCGTCCGCGGGACGACGGCGATCCCGTGCGGCTACGCCGATGCGGGCGTCGTCGTCCCGGTCGAGGGCTCGGCGCTCGGGGTCGCGCTCGGGCTCGGCGGCAATCCGCGGATCGGCGTCCTCGACGCGGGGCTCGCGGCGGAGAACGCCGTTCTCGAAGCGATCCGAAACGTCGTCGCGGTCGGCGCGGTACCGGGCGGCATGACGGACTGCCTCAATTTCGGAAATCCCGAGCGTCCCGAGCAGATGGGCGAGCTCGCGCGGGCGATCGACGGCCTCGCACGCGCCGCTACGGAGCTCGCGGTGCCGTTCGTCTCGGGGAACGTCAGCCTCTACAACACGTCGGCCGGCGGCGGCTCGATCCCGGCCTCGCCGATCGTCGCCTGCGTCGGCACGTTCGCCGACGTCTCGTACGCGCTCACGCCGGGGCTCCGCGCCCCGGGCGCGACCCTGTTCTTCGTCGGAGCGTTCTCGGACGCGCTCGGCGGCAGCGCGTTCGCGAGCGTTCTCGGTTCGGACGACGCGCGCGTCGAGCGCCCGGAGTACGCGCGCGAACGCGTGCAGATCGCGTTGCTCGCCGCCGCGAACGCCGCGAACCTCGTCTCGGCCGCGCACGACGTCTCTGACGGCGGCCTCCTCGTCGCGATCGCCGAGATGGCGTTCGCGACGCTCGCGGGCGAAGCGCTCGGCGTCGCGTGCGACGCGGACGCGCCGAGCGCGTGGACGGGCGGCAGCACGGGCGACGCCGAGGCGCTCTTCGGCGAGTCAGGCGGCTACGTCGTCGAGACGCCGCGGCCGGACGCGTTCCTCGCGCTCGCGGCCGCGCACGGCGTCGCCGCGCACGCGGTCGGGCGCGTCATCGCGGAGCCCGTGCTCTCGTTCTTCGGTCATCGGATGCCGCTGCGCGAGCTGTACGACGCGTGGTCCGCGCCGCTCGCCGATTTCTACGCCGACGCCGCCGTCGAGAGCGTGCACGCGTGAGCGATCGCGTCGGCGTGCTCGTCTTCCCGGGCACGAACTCCGAAGAGGAGACGCTGCGGGCGTGTCGGGCCGTCGGCCTCGACGCGGAACTCGTCGCCTGGAACGCAGAGCCAAGCGCCGTGCGCGGTTACGCGGGCTACGTCTTGCCGGGCGGCTTCGCCTACGAGGACCGCGTTCGCGCGGGCGCGATCGCGGCCCACGATCGCCTGATGGCCGTCGTGCGTGAAGGCGCGGCCGAAGGCAAGCCCGTGCTCGGCATCTGCAACGGCGCGCAGATCCTCCTCGAGAGCGGGCTCGTCCCCGCGCTCGACGGCGCGACGACGTCGCAGGCGGGCTTCACGCGGAACGCGCCGCAGGGCAAGTACCGCTCGTCGCAGGTCTACGTCAAGCTCGCGATCCCGCCGGATCGCTCGCCGCTGACCGCGCATCTCGCGGCCGGGGCCGTGCTGCCCGCCTGGGCCTCGCACGGCGAGGGCCGGCTCGCGGCGAACGCGGCGATCCTCGAGCGCCTGCGTGCGGAGCATCACGTCGCGTTCGTCTATTGCGACGCGCGCGGCGACGAGACGCCGGAAGCGGTGCCGAACGGCTCGGCGCTCGGTGCCGCGGCGCTCGTCAACGCGCGCGGCAACGTCCTCGCGATCATGCCGCATCCCGAACGGGCGGCTTGGACGTACCAGTTGCACGGCCCGCAGCGCGACGCCGCGCGCGGCGACGCCGCGGCCGTTCTGGCACCGGGCGGCGGGATCGCGCTCTTCGCGGGTTTCGCGCGTGCGGTGCGCGCGTGACCGTCTCGCGCTGCATCGAGGTCGTGCTGACGATCCCCGACAACGAAGCGCGCACCGCGCTCGCCACCCTGCAGCGCTTCGCGCTGCCGCTCGGCGGGATCGAACGCGCGAGCCTCTTTCTCTGCGAGGTCGATGCCGAACAGGCGGAGCCCCTCGTCGCGGCCGTGCGCGGCCTCGAGACGATCTTCAACCCGAACAAGCACGAGCTCCGCATCCGCGAGAGCGAGCTGCCGCGGCCGGGCGAAGTCTGGATCGCGGAGAGCGACAGCGCCACGGAGAACGATGCCGCCGGCCCCGCGCGCATCGCGGGCCGCACGCTTCCGGGCCTGCGGCGGCTCTCGCGCTTCGTCGCGTGGCGCCTGTTCGACGCGGCGGGCGCGCCCGC
>CAZZZK010000175.1:4033-5725 GCA_964658555.1 Vulcanimicrobiota bacterium
GTCGCAAGAGATCGTCGCGCGCGCGACCGAACGTCTCCTCTGCAATCCGGCCTTCCAGAAAGCGACCGCACACGGATGATCGCCCCCGAACTCCTTCGCACGCCGGCTGCGGGCAAGGCGAGCGATTTCTACACGATCGCGACGCTCGGCTCGCATTCGGCGCTGCAGATCCTCAAGGGAGCGCACGACGAAGGCTTCCATACGCTCGCGATCGCCAATCACGAGATGGAGCGGCTCTACCGCGCGTATCCCTTCGTCGACGAAGTGATCACGATCGATCGCTACAGCGATTTCATGGGGCTCGTGCCCGAGCTCGAGAAGCGCAAGATGATCATCGTGCCGCACGGATCGTTCGTCGCGTATCTGTCGCTCGACGAACATCGCCGCATGTCGATCCCGTACTTCGGCAATAAGGCCGTCCTCGAATGGGAAGCGAGCCGCGAATTACAGCGCGAATGGCTGACGCGCGCGAACCTCACGGTGCCGCGGCAATTCAAGAGCGGCGCCGAGATCGACCGGCCCGTCATCGTCAAACTCTACGGCGCGCAAGGCGGGAAGGGGTATCTCTTCCTGCGCAACGCGCACGACTTCGAGATGCGCGCCTCCGCGCTCGGCGATCAGAATTACGTGCTCCAGGAGTACATCATCGGCGTCCCGGCCTACATCCACTATTTCTACTCGCCGCTGACGGGCAAGCTCGAGATCATGAGCATGGACCGGCGCTACGAGACGAACGTCGATTCGCTCGGACGCATCCCCGCGGCCGCGCAAGAGAACATGGATATCGAGCCGAGCTACGTCGTCGTCGGAAACTCGCCGCTCGTGCTGCGCGAATCGATGCTCGCGGAGGCCTACCGGATGGGCGAGGACGTCGTCCGCGTGAGTCAGGAGATCTGCGGGCCGAAGGGACTTTTCGGGGCGTTCTGCATCGAGACGATCATCACGCCCGAGGCGAAGTTTTCCGTGATGGAGATCTCCGCGCGCATCGTCGCGGGGAGCAATCCGTTCATCGACGGATCGCCGTACTCGTATCTCAATTACAGCGAGCCGATGTCGACCGGGCGTCGGATCGCACGGGAAATCAAGAATGCGCTGCTCTCGAACAACCTGCACGCGGTCCTCGATGATTCGGGCCTTTCGTAGGCGATTCGTCGCGGCCGCGCTCTGCGCGCTCGGCGTCGCCGCAACCGCCGTGCCGCCCGCGCGCGCCGCGATCGAGACCGATCCGAACGAACTCTACGCGACGATGCGCCGCGCGTTCGACGAAGGCGCCTCGAAGAGCTGGCCGTTCACGAGCGAGCTCTACTACGAAGCGACGGTGATCGACGCGGGCCGCTCGTACTCGCTCTTCAAGCCGGACGATCCGAACTACGCGCTCGTCGCGGGGCTGACGGTCGACGTCGCGACGCAGCTGCATTACAACCCGCTCACGAGCAACGACGCATCGCTGTGGTACGTGCAGGAGGCCGCGGCGTACGTCGCCGCGCACGGCGCCCCCGATGCGCAGGCGAAGGCCGCGGCGCTGCGGACCGCGCTCGACGCGGGTCAGGCCGATCAGAAGACGCTCGGCGCGCAAGCCGAAGCGGCGGCGCTCGCGAACGTCGACGAGTTCCCGCGCGACGGCGACGCGCGCGTCGCGCTGCTCGTCGCCGACGTGCGCGCGTACAACCTCACGCACGACGACGCGTATCG
>CAZZZK010000176.1:0-5666 GCA_964658555.1 Vulcanimicrobiota bacterium
CGGCGAGCTCGGAGCGCTGGCGCGGTGCCGGCTCGCCGAAGCTCCCCTGCTTCGTGTACTCCGCGAGCAGACGCTTCGTATTATCTTTCGACTCTTGAACGTTCGGCTGATCGAACGCGTCGATACCGAGGACGCTGCCGGCGGCCGCGGTCGCGATCTCCCACAGCGCGAATTGCGCGCCGATATCGAGCGTGTCGGCCATCGCGAGGCGGATCACGGGATGCCCGGCTTCCTCGAGCGCGGCGAGCCGCGTCTCGATCGTCGAGGCGTCCATCGCGCCGTGCACGTGACCGCCCGCGGGAAGCCCGGCGCCGACGTAGACGAACACCCGGTCCGATCCGTACTCGTGCGGCATTCCGAGCGGCTCGCCCTCGACCGGTACGATCCCCGTGCCGCTCTTGCCGGTCGATTCCGCGATCAGCTGTTCGGCCCACGCGCCGAACGCTTCGACGGCCGGATGCGCGACGATCGTAAGCTTGTCGCGGCCCGCCTTCGCGAGCGAGCCGATCGCCGCGCCGAACGCGACGGCATACGCATCGCCGACCTTCGTCGTACGCGCGTTCGCGTCGAGTACGCCGAGTCCGCGATCGACGATCGCCGCGGCATCGTATCCGGCGAGCGCGGCCGGAACCATGCCGAAGAACGAGAGCGCCGAGTAACGGCCGCCGATGTTCGGATCGTTCTCGAAGATGCGTAGGAACTTCGCATCCTTCGCTTCCGCTTCGAGTTTCGTTCCGGGATCCGTGATCGCGACGAAGTGCCCGCCCGCGCGATCGACACCGACCGTCTTCTGCACGCGCTCGAAGAAGTAGCGGAAGAACGCCTCGGGTTCCGTCGTCGAGCCGCTCTTGCTCGCGACGATGAAGAGCGTACGCTCGAGATCGAGCGAGGCTTCGAGCGTCTTGATCTGAAGCGGATCGCTCGAGTCGAGCACGTGGAGTTCGGGCCGGTTCTCGAGTTTTCCGAAGGTGACGCGGAGCGTATCGGGCGCGAGCGAGCTTCCGCCCATGCCGAGCACGACCACGTGCGAGAACATCTTCGCGACGTCGCTCGCGAACGTCACGAGTTCGAGCGCGCGTTCGTGAACGGTCCGCGGAAAATCGAGCCATCCGAGCGCGTTTCCGATGATCCGGACGTGCGCCGGATCGGACGACCACGGCGACGCGTCGTGCGCCCACAACTTCGCGAGGAAGTCGTTGCGGCCGAGGTCGTCGAGCGCCGCCCGCGCGGCTTGCGTGCCCGACCCGAGCGAGAGCCGCACGGGCGAGGCCGCACCGCCGCCGCCGCCGCTTCCGTTCGGACCGCCGTCGCCGCGAAGCTTCGCCTGCTTGTCGCGGATCGCGTCGAGCATCTTATCGTACGATTCGGAGAACGACTGTAATCCGTCGACCTGCAGCTTCTGCGTCACGTCGAAGAGCGAGATCTTCGCCGCCGCGAGCGCCTCGAGCGTCGCTTCCGCGCTTTCGAAATTCTGCTCGACGGTATCGGGGACGACGCGGCCGTGATCGATGAAGTCGTCGAGCGTCGCGGGCGGAACGGTGTCGACGGTATTCTTACCGATGAGATTCTCGACGTACATCACGTCGGAGTACGCCGGATTTTTCGTACCGGTGCTCGCCCAGAGCGGGCGCTGCACGCGGCCGCCCTTCGCCTTGAGCGCTTCGAACCGTTCGCCCTCGAAGAGCTCCTTGTAGCGCTTGTAGATGAGCTTCACGTTCGCGATACCGGTCTTCCCGAGCAGCGGTTCGAGCGCGGTCTCGCCGTTCTTGATGCGCGCGTCGAGCTGCGAGTCGATCGCGCTGTCGACGCGGCTTATGAAGACGCTCGCGACCGACGAGATGCGGTCGATCGGCTCGCCCGCCGCGGCGCGCTTCTCGATGCCTTTGATGTACGCATCGGCGGTCGCGGCGTACGTATCGACCGAGAAGATCAACGTGATGTTCACGTTGATGCCGGCCGCGATCACCTCGGTAACGGCAAGCAGGCCCTCGGGCGTCGCCGGGATCTTGATCATCACGTTCGGCCGGTCGACGAGCGCCCAGAGCCGCTTCGCCGATTCGATCGTCTTCGCCGTATCGTGCGAGACGCCGGGCGAGACTTCGAGACTGACGTAACCGTCGCCGCCGTTCGTCGATTCGTACAACGGGCGGAATTCGTCGCACGCGTGCTGGATGTCGTCGGAGGCGATCGCCTCGAAGAGACGGTTCGCGTCGTTCTCGGAGCCGATGAGGCTCTTGAGCTGCGCGTCGTAATCGTTGCCGCTCCCGATCGCCTTCTCGAAGATCGTCGGGTTGGAGGTCATCCCGCGGACCCCCGCCTCGATGAGCCGATGCAATTCGCCCGAGGCGAACATGTTGCGCCGGATGTTGTCGAGCCAAATGCTCTGTCCGGCTTCGTGCAGGGCGTTGAGGTTGGAATCCACGGGAGCCTCCTTAAGGCGTCAGACCTTCGCGAGCAAACCTGTCGCGGCTTCGGCGACACCGTCCGCGGTGAAGCCGAGGTTTTTGGCGATATCGGCGGCCGGCGCCGACATGCCGAAGTGATCGATTCCGAACGCGAAGCCGCGATCGCCGACGATCTTGGACCAGCCGTACGTCGACCCGGCCTCGATCGAGACGCGCGCGCGAACGTCGCTCGGCAGAACGCTCTCGCGATACGTCTCGTCCTGCGAGAGGAAGAGTTCCATCGACGGCATCGAGACGACGCGCGTCTTCGTGCCGCGGCCTTCGAGAATTTTCGCCGCATCGCGTGCGAGCGAAACTTCGGAGCCCGTCGCGATGAGAATCACGTCCGGTTGAACACCCGCATCGCCGAGGATGTATGCGCCGCGGCTGACATCTGCGTTGCGCGCGCCCAGGAACGGAAGTTTCTGACGCGACAGCACGAGCGCGGTCGGCCCTTTTTTTGCGATCGCGAACTTCCACGCTTCGAGCGTTTCGAGCGAATCGGCCGGCCGGATGACGGTGATGTTCGGCGTCGACCGGAGGTTGCCGAGCTGTTCGATCGGCTGGTGCGTCGGGCCGTCCTCGCCGAGGAACACGCTGTCGTGCGTGAAGACGAAGATCGCGCGCGTTTCGTTGATCGCGGCGAGCCGGATCGCGGGCTTCATGTAATCGAGGAACGTGAAGAACGTGGCCGTGAACGGCACGATGCCGCTGTGTACGCCGAGCCCGTTCGTGATCGCACCCATCGCATGCTCGCGCACGCCGTACTGAAAGTTCCGGCCGCCGTAGCTGCCGGGCTGGAAATCGCCCATCCCCTTGAGATACGTCTTCGTCGACGGATCGAGATCGGCCGACCCGCCGCAGAGTTCGGGCATCGCCTTCGCGATGGCGTTCATCACGGTGCCGCCGGCCTCGCGCGTGGCGACGCTGCCGTTCGATTCGTCGAACGTGGGCCACGCGATCGACTCGGGCAGCTTCTCGTCCCGAACGCGCTGCAGCTGCTTCGCGAGATCGGGGTTCGCTGCTTCCCACGCCTCGAAGGTCTTCGTCCACGCGTCCTGCGCGGCGGCGCCGCGCGTGCCGGCCTCACGCCACCACGCGAGCACGTCGTCCGGGACGTAGAAATCGGGCGACGTCGGCCAGCCGAGCGCCTCTTTGGTCTTGAGGACGTTCTCCTTGCCGAGCGGCTCGCCGTGCGCGCCGAACGTGCCGGCTCGCGGCGAGCCGAAGCCGATGATCGTACGGATGTTGAGAAGCGACGGCCGCGGATCTTGTTTGGCCGCGTTGAGCGCCGCGTCGATCGCGGCGACGTCGTTGCCGTCGTCGGCCGTGATCTTCTGAACGTGCCAGCCGTAGGCTTCGTAACGCGCGCCGACGTCCTCGGTGAACGAGAGATCGGTCGGTCCGGCGAGCGAGACCTTGTTGTCGTCGTACAGGACGATCAACTTGCCGAGTTTGAGATGTCCCGCGAGCGACGACGCTTCGCCCGAGACGCCTTCCATCAGATCGCCGTCGCCGACGATGCAATACGTGAAGTGATCGACGATCGTCTGATCGCGATTGTACGTCGCCGCGAGCTGCGCCTCGGCCATCGCGAGGCCGACCGCGTTGCCGATGCCCTGGCCGAGCGGACCCGTCGTCACTTCGACGCCCGGCGTATGATGGAGCTCCGGGTGTCCGGGCGTCTTGCTGCCGAGCTGGCGGAACGACTCGAGGTCTTCGAGCGTCAGCGGATAGCCGGAGAGATAGAGCAACGCGTAGATCAGCATCGAGCCGTGCCCGGCGCTCAAGACGAAGCGATCGCGATCGAACCAGGCCGAGTCGTTCGCGTTGAACTTGAGGTGCCGCGTCCAGAGGGTGTACGCCATCGCGGCGGCACCGAGCGGGAGGCCGGGGTGGCCGGAGTTCGCTTTTTGCACGCCGTCGACCGCGAGAAAGCGGATGGCGTTGATGCGTTGCTGATCGTCTGGCGTATTAGGCAAGCTCGTTCTCCTCGGACGCGGGCGGGACGGGTCTGCACGTTCGCCTACCGGGTCACCATTCCCCGACCGGCCGAGACCAACGCGCGCGTAGGAGATCGCCTGCGGCGGAGCACACAGGCACGCGGATGGATGCCGAGCGACTCGAAGCCGAGATAGCCGCACTTGGGGCCGATCGCTCGGATCTGCGCGGGACGCGCGGCGCGGCGGTCGACGAAGTGCTCGCGGCGCTCGACGTCGGAGCGCTGCGGGTCAGCGAACCGACGCCGTCGGGCTGGATCACGCACGCTTGGGTGAAGCGGGCGATCCTGCTCTACTTCGGCCGCTACGACAGCGTCGCGTCCGGGACGCCGGGCGGGCTCGCCTTCTACGATAAGGTCCCGACGAAGCAGAACTACGCGGACCTCGGTGCGCGCTGCGTGCCGCCCGGCGTCGCGCGGTACGGCTCGTTTCTCGGCCGCGGATCGATCCTGATGCCCGGATTCGTCAACGTCGGCGGGTACGTCGGCGAGGGCACGATGGTCGATACGTGGGCGACGGTCGGGTCGTGCGCGCAGATCGGAAAGAACGTCCATCTCTCGGGCGGCGTCGGGATCGGCGGCGTCCTCGAACCGCCGCAAGCGCAGCCGGTCGTGATCGAAGACGGCGCGTTCGTCGGATCGCGCGCGATCGTCGTCGAGGGCGTCTTCGTCGGCCGCGAAGCGGTGCTCGGGGCGGGCGTCGTCCTGACGGCGAGCACGCCGATCGTCGACGTGCGCGGCGCCGAGCCCGTGACGACGAAGGGACGGATCGAAGCGCGCTCGGTCGTGATCCCCGGCACGATCCCGAAGACGTTCCCGGCGGGGACGTTCGGCGTACCGTGCGCGCTCGTCATCGGCGAACGGACGGAATCGACCGATCGGAAGACGAGCCTCGAAACCGCCCTGCGCGCCTTCGGAGTCGCGGTCTGAACCCGGCGATCGCGGCCGTTCCGGGCTCGCTCATCCGCGCGCTGCACGCGCGGCGCGGACCGCGGACGATCGACCTCGGCATCGGCCAGCCGACGCTCCCGCCCGATATGACGTACTTCGAGCGCGCGACGGCGTGGACCGCGACGCACGGCTGCCGCTACTCGTCGAACCTCGGCGACGAGGATCTGCGGACGATGATCTCGGCCCGGTATGCCTATCCCGGGCTCGACGCGCCCGGAAACGTCTGCGTGACGAACGGATCGGCGGAAGCCGTCTACGTCGCGCTGCGGACG
>CAZZZK010000177.1:0-5664 GCA_964658555.1 Vulcanimicrobiota bacterium
TCGACGGCGCGATACGCGGCGAGATCGGCGAGCGTGAGAATCCCGCCGCCCCGATCGACGGCCGCGACGAGCGCGCGCGCGACGGGACCGCCGTAGAAGCCCGCCGGCCCCCGTGCCTCGATCGCGCGCAGCGTCGCCGCGAGCTCGGGCTGGCGTAGCACGCTCCCGGCGCCGGGCGGCGCTCCGCCCGGCAGAAAGACGGCGGCCGTGGCGGGGAAGCGCCGGAGCAGCGCCGCGTACCGGGCGAACGGCGCGGCGTCGGCGGCCGCGAGCCGAAATCCCGACGCCGCGAGCGCGATCGCCGGGGCCAGCAACGCGCGGCGCGTCCGCGTGCCGAACCGGACGCGCGCGAGTTCGAGCCCGGCGACGGTCCCCGGTACGCCGACCGCGAGCGCGCCGATCGTGCTCCGGCCGGGGACGACCTTGCCGTCCCGCGCGAGATACATCCGCGGCGTCGCGGCCGCCGGCGCCTTCTCGCGAAAATCGATGAAGCGCGGGGCGTGCCCGGCGACGCGAACCAGCATGAATCCGCCGCCGCCCACGTTCCCCGCGCTCGGGTAGGTCACGGCGAGCGCGTAGCCGATCGCGACCGCCGCGTCGACGGCGTTCCCGCCGCCGCGCAGGACGTCGATGCCGACGCGGCTCGCGATCGCCTGATCGGTCGCGACCGCACCGTGCGTGCCGCTCGCCGCCGAGGCCCGGGCGACGTGCGGCACGCCCGCGAAGCCCACCGCGGCGGCCAGCGCCGCCGCCCGCACCCTCACAGGATGTACGTGCTCAGATTCGCGCTCTCGACGATCGTCGCGAGCTTCTCTCGAACGTACGCCGCGTCGACCCGGACCTCGCCCGCCTCCTCGGGCGCCCCGAAGGAGACGTCCTCGAGCAGCCGTTCGAGGACGGTGTGCAGGCGGCGCGCGCCGATGTTCTCCGTCTGCTCGTTGACCCGCATCGCGTAGGTCGCGAGCTGTTCGATCCCGTCGCTCGTGAACGTCAGCCGCACGTGCTCGACGCCGAGCAGCTGCGTGTACTGCTCGGTCAGCGCGTTCTTCGGCTGCGTGAGGATCGTCTTGAAATCCTCGACCGAGAGCGAGTCGAGCTCGACGCGGATCGGGAAGCGGCCCTGGAGCTCCGGGATGAGATCGCTCGGCTTGCTCATGTGGAACGCGCCCGCCGCGATGAACAGCACGTGATCGGTCTTGAGCGAGCCGTGTTTCGTCGCGACGGTGCTGCCTTCGACGATCGGCAGGATGTCGCGCTGGACACCTTCGCGCGAAACGTCGGGCCCGCGCCCCTCGCGGCCGGCGACCTTGTCGATCTCGTCGATGAAGATGATCCCGTTCTCGCCGGCCCGCCGGAGCGCTTCGCGTTTGACCGCGTCCATGTCGACGAGTTTGGCCGCCTCCTCCTGAGTGAAGATGCGCCGCGCCTCCGCGACGGTGACGCGCTTCTTCGCCTTCTTCTTCGGAAGCAGGCCTCCGAGCATCTCGCTCATGTCGCCGCCGCCGGGAGCGCCGCCCATGCCCGGGTCCATCCCGCCCATCATCCCGATCGGCAGCTGCTGCGCTTCCTCGACCTCGATATCGACGAGCCGCACGTCGTAGAAACCGCGCTCGATATCGGACCGCGCCTGATCGCGGATCGACTTGGCGTTCTCGGGGGGCGCCGCCGGGGCCGCGGGCTGCGGCTGGGCCTGCGCCTGCTGCCCGAACGAGTTGCCGAAGATCGAGCCGAGCGACTGCGCGAACGCGTTGACGGGCGCGGTCTGCGACGGCGCGCGCGTTTCGGGATGGAGGAGGTCGACGACCCGCTCGATCGCGGCGGCTCCGGCGGCTTCGACGACCTCGGCGCGCCGCTCGTCCTGCACCATGCGGATCGCCGCTTCGACGAGATCGCGAACCATCGACTCGACGTCGCGGCCGACGTAGCCGACCTCGGTGTACTTGGTCGCCTCGACTTTCACGAACGGGGCGCCGGCGAGGGTCGCGAGCCGGCGCGCGATCTCCGTCTTGCCGACGCCCGTCGGCCCGATCATCAGGATGTTCTTCGGAATGATCTCGCCGCGCATCTCGGCGCCGAGCCGCTCGCGACGATAGCGATTGCGCATCGCGATCGCGACGGCGCGCTTCGCGGCGCCTTGGCCGACGATGTACCGGTCGAGTTCGGCGACGATCTGCCGGGGCGTCAGTTCTGCCGTGATCATAGTCCGGTAGGCTTCGCCGCGCGAATCGGCTTCGCATCGCCACGAGCCGATCGTATCTCCGGCTAGGCGACGCCGCACCCAAAGCGCAAAGGTTCCGGCGTCGGCACCGTCATCGAAGACGCCTCGACGGAGCGTAGGCGGTATCGTGCTCGCTGCGATCGGGCGACCGGATCGTCCCGACGCAGCTCCGGCTCGAAGCGGCGGAGACGCTCGTAGCGGGACATCGCCTCGATCAACTCCCGTTTATTCGTGTCGATATACCAACTATGCGCGATCCGCTTAGCGATCGATCTGCCGGCGAGCGTGAGATCGACGCCGTCGTCCGGCTTCTCGAGCATGGGACGCGGGACGGGCTGTTCGACCGCTTCATCGAGAACGCGGCGGCCGCGATGGGCTTTTCCGCCGCGACCATGACGATTCTGGACGGGGATCAAATCAAGACCTACGGTACGACCGGGACGATGCCCTACGCGTGGCCGCGCGCGCAGTCGCTCTCGGATCTCGTCGTCAGGACCGCAGAGACGGTCGTGGTCGGCGATCTGCGAACGCACGGCGACCCGGTCGCCGCGTCCCGCCTCCTGGCCGCCGGGATCCGCTTCTACGCGGGAGCTCCGCTGCGGACGCTCGCGGGCCAAACGATCGGCGCATTCAACGTTTTGGGATTCGAGCCGCGCGGCTTCTCGGCAGCGGAGCGTGCCTCGCTGCACGCATTCGCGGACCTCGCGATGCTGCTCGTTCGGGAACGTCTCGAGCGGCTCGCGATCGATTGCGAGCGCGAAGAATTTCGCGGGATCATCGCCGACGCGCCGAGCGCCATCGTATCGACCGACCGCGCGGGAAGCGTCCTCTGGTGGAACGCGGCTGCCGAGCGGCTCTTCGGGTGGGAGTTCGCGGCGGTACATGCCGTGCCGTTGATCGGCATCGCGCCGGAACGTCGCGCTGCGGTTACGGAAGCGCTCGGCCACGTCATCGATCAGGGGTCCGTCTTGCGATCGGTGCCGAGCGTCGGGATCACGGGCGACGGGCGGCGACTCGATCTTCTCATGAGCGCCGTGCCGAAACGCGACGAATTCGGGGTCGCGATCGGAGCGAACATCATCATCGAGGACGCCTCGACGGAGATTCGGCGAATCGAGGGCGCGCGGCGCCGCTCCGCCGTGCTGGAGCTCGCCGCAGCGGATGCGCCGCTCGATCGGATCCTCGAATGTCTGGCGGATTACGTCGAACACGCGCTCCCGAATTCGATCTGCGGGGTGCTCGTCCGCGGCGAAGACAACCGTCTCTCGCCCTATGCCGGGTCGGCCGTCCCCGAAGCGATCCGAGATCGAATGGACGAGATCGCGCGCGAGCGGCCGCCGTTTCTCACCGCCTTCGGCGAACCGCGGATCGTAAGGCTCGACGTCTTCACGCCCGAGAGTCCGAACGCACTCTACGTCGAATTGCGGCGGGCCGGATATCGCATGACGTGGCACCAGCCGATCTTCGATTCGCGTAACGGCCTGCGTGGAACGCTCGTCGCACACGTCCCCTGCGAACGGCCGCCGACCGATGAGGAACGCCGGCTCTTGCAAGAGGCGACCGCGCTCGCGGCGATCGCGATCGAGGGCGACGTCGCGCGCGCGATACTCGAGCGGCTGGCATTGCACGACGCGCTCACGGGCCTGCCCAATCGGGCACTACTCGAACGGCGCCTCGATATCGAGCGGCGCGGCGTCATCGAAGGACGGCCCGGGTTCGCACTCGCGATGCTCGATATCGATCGCTTCAAGATCATCAACGACAATCTCGGGCATGCCGTCGGCGACCAACTGATCATCGAGATCGGCAACCGTCTGCGCGCGGCGGTCCGGGCGACCGATTTCGTGGCTCGACTCGCGGGCGATGAATTCCTCATCATTCTCAACTCCGTGACCGAGCGTGAGACGGCGACGCTCGTCATGAGTAAAATCCTCGCCTCGCTCGAGCAGCAATTCGCCCCGGGCGGCAACGAGCTCTTCGTGCGGGCGAGCGTCGGGATCGCCTTCTATCCCGCCGATGCGCTCGAGCCCGCGGAATTGATGCGCCGCGCCGATCTCGCGATGTATGCGGCGAAAGAGAGCGGTTCGCGCATCGGCTTCGTCGAGGCGGCGACGGCGGCCGGCGAATCCGCTCTCGCACTCGAGACCGAACTCAATCGCGCGGTCGAGAACGACGAGTTCGAGCTCGTCTATCAGCCGAGCATCGACCTACGTCACGGACGCGTCACGAGTGCCGAAGCGCTGCTACGCTGGCGACATCCGCGCCTCGGAACGCTGGCGCCCGGTCACTTCATCGCGATCGCGGAGCAGACGGGCCTCATCGTGCCGATCGGCGAGTGGGCACTCGGAGAGGCGTGCCGCTTCGCGCGGCGCTGGCGCGATGCGGGCGGCGCGGGCGTCGTCAACGTGAACGTCTCCGCACGGCAATTCGAAAAGCGCGGCTTCGTCGACACGGTACTCGCGGCAATCGATCAGGCCGGGATCGAACCGTCGCAACTCTGGCTCGAAGTGACGGAGACGCTGATCATGCGTTCGCCCGAGACGACGACGGCGACGCTCGCCGCGCTTCGGCTGCGTGGGGTGCGCAGCACGATCGACGACTTCGGGACCGGCTACTCGAGCCTCGCCTACCTCAAGCGCTATCCGATCGCGGGACTGAAGATCGATCGCGCGTTCGTCAAAGATCTCGGTACCGAGTACGAGACGGGCGACGGCGATCGCGCGATCATCGCGACGATCGTCGCGCTCGGGGCCGCGCTCGGGTTATCGATCGTCGCCGAGGGCGCGGAGACGCGCGAGCAGATCGACATCCTGCGCGAGCTCGGCTGCGACGACGTGCAAGGATTTTATTTCGCTCGCCCGATGCCGGCGGAGGCCCTGCTGACATGGCGGCTGCCGAACGCGTCGCACGACGAACGCGCCGCTCTCCATCACCCGAGCGCGGTCGCGAGCTCGTCGTAGAGATACGTCATCGTCTCGATCCCGCCGAAGAATTGCGCGATATCGAACTTCTCGTTGGGCGCGTGGATCGCGTCGTCGGGTAGACCGACACCGACGAGGACCTGCGGCAGGTGGAGGATCCGATCGAAGCTCGAGACGGGTCCGATCGTGCCGCCCGTGCCGATGAAGACGGGCCGCTTGCCGAAGCCGCGCTCCATCGCACGCGCGGCCGCAGCGACCGCCGGATGGTCGCGCGAGGTCGTGACGGCGCGCGTGTCGCCGTCGTCTTGTATCGTCACCCGAACGCCGGGCGGTGCCGCGCGTTCGAGGTGTTCGCGCACGAGCCGCTTGACGGCGGCGGGATCCTGATCGCCGACGAGACGTGCGGAGATCTTCGCATGCGCGAAGCTCGGCACGATCGTCTTGCCGCCGGGGCCCTGGTACCCGCCGTAGATGCCGTTGAGCTCGAGCGTCGGGCGGAACCACGTGCGGTCGAGCGGCAGCCGT
>CAZZZK010000178.1:0-5656 GCA_964658555.1 Vulcanimicrobiota bacterium
CGGCGACGACACGACCTCGGGCGCGCGCCGGATCGCCGAGAAGACGCAGAGCAAGATCTCCGTCGCCGCCGTTCCGAAGACGATCGATAACGATCTTCCGCTCCCAGAGGGCATCCCGACGTTCGGCTACGAGACGGCGCGTTCGGTCGGCGCGGGGATCGTCTCGACGCTCGTCGAGGACGCGCGCACGACGGGCAATCGCTGGTACGTCGCGATCACGATGGGCCGCTCGTCCGGCGCCCTGACGCTCGGCATCGCGGCGGCCTCGGGCGCCACGCTCGCACTCGTCCCGGAGGCCTATCTCGGCCGCGAGATCCGGCTCGCGGAGATCGTCGATACGATCGTCGGTTCGATCCTCAAGCGGCGCTCGCAGGGACGCGATGCGGGCGTCGTGCTCGTCGCCGAGGGGATGGCGGAGCTGCTCGCGAGCGATCTCGCCGCGAGCGGCGGCGTCGGCCGCGATGCGTACGGCAACGTGCTGCTCGCCGATCTGCCGCTCGGCACGATGCTCGCCGATGCGATCCGGGAACGGCTCAAAGCGCTCGGCATCTCGATGAGCATCGTCGCGAAAGACATCGGCTACGAGCTGCGCTGCGCGCCGCCGGTCGCCTTCGATATCGAGTACACGCGCGCGCTCGGCTACGGCGCCGTGCAGTATCTGCTCGGCGGCGGCAGCGGCGCGCTGATGTCGTATCAGGGCGGCACGATCGTGCCGCTCGCCTTCGACGATCTCCGCGACCCGAAGACCGGCCGCGTGCGGACGCGCATCGTCGACATCGCGAGCGACAATTACAAGATCGCGCAGGCGTTCAGCACGAAGCTCGACGCGCACGATCTCGCCGGCGCATCGCTCGACGACGTCGCGGCGACGACGAACCTCGAACCGGACGCCTTCAAAGACGCCTTCGCCGCAGCGGCGAACGCCTAGCGAACCCGGAGGAGATGCCGTCGATGGATACCGTTATCGGATACGCGGCGATCGCACTCGATGTCGTGGTGATTCTGGGAGTCTCGATCATCGCGATCGCCGCTACGTGCGCGTTCGTCGCCGGCGCCTGTTCTCCGAAAACGACGTCGGCCCGAGCGCTGCAGCCGGAGCCGAAGGGAGTTGCGCGAATTATGCGATACGTGCCGCCGTATTACGCGTTCTGCTTTCTTTTTGCCGTACAGAAGCTCGCCGATACGTACGTGAGCCACGTACCGTTCGACCGTCGTCATGCGATCGATTACGCGATGCCGGTCATGTGGACCGCGATCGGGTGCATGACGCTTCTCGCAAAGCGCCTCAAACGTCGCGAGGCCGCCGCCCGCGGCCCGGTCTAACGTTCTGTGGCGCTCTCGGGAAGAGCGAGCGTCACTCCGAACGAGTTGCCGCGAAGCGCCGGCCGGGGACGCGATCTGCGACGCGTCCGTACGCCGAAACGAACGATTCGGCTCCGCCACAAGTCCAAAGTGAAACGGCCGGCGCTCGACTAATCGCCACGATCGGGAATCGTATGCCTCGTGCGATCCGCTCCGGAAAAGGAAAGCATCCGTGACCTTCTTCTCTCGCGCCGTCGTGCGCGGTGCCTTGACGTTCGCCGCCGCCGTCGCGATGGGTTCGCCGGCGATCGCCGCGCGTCCGAAGCCGATCGCCGTCACTGAAGTTCCGGCGAGCGCCGGGACGCCCGCGAAATACGATACGTTCGTGAAGGACGCGACCGTGCTGCCGGGCCTGCTCGGCATCATCCGCAGCGGCGGCCTGACGTATCTTTCGATTCCGAAGGCGAAGCTCGGAAGCGACTTCGTGGCGACCGCCGTCCCGGCGACCGGTCTCGGCGGGTTCGGGCCGGCCGCGGGCGAGCCGTACGTCGCACCGGCGCGCATCCTGCACTTCGAGCGCGCGGATAATAGTCTGATCATGACGTGGCCGAACACGATCGCCGACGTCGCGGCGGGTTCGCCGCAGGCGCGCGCCGCGAACGCGTCGCTCGCGAACTCCGTCGTCGCCGTCACGCCGATCGTCGCCGAATCCGATACGGTCGTCGTGATCGCGACGACGCCGTTTCTCGGCGACGTGGCGAACCTCAAGGCCCAGTTCGATAACGTCGTGACGAAGCCGCAGAACGCGTATCACCTCGATACGATGCGCTCGTTCCTCTCAGATGCGAAGACGTTCCCGCAGAACACGCTGCTGCGCGTGCGGCAGACGTGGGCGACCGATTCGCCCGACACGATCGACAACGTTCCCGACGCCCGCAGCATCGAAGTTCGGATGACCTACAACATCGTCGCCGCGCCGAACGACGGTTATCAGCCGCGCCTCGCCGATCCCCGCGTCGGCTATTTCTCGCAGCCGCTGCTCGACTTCCGCAGCGACGCGAACGCGATCCGGAACATCAATTACCTCAGCCGTTGGAACTTCATGCCCGCGACGCCCGGCCGGCCGTCGGTCGCGAAAAATCCGATGATCTTCACGCTCAGCGATACGATCCCGGTCGAGTATCGCGATACCGTCAGGAACGCGCTGCTCGCCTGGAACGCCGCCTTCGACCGGATCGGAATTCAGAATGCGATCGCCGTTCGTCAGCAGCCGGACGATCCGCAGTTCGATGCCGACGACATCCGTAACAACATGGTGCGTTGGATCGATACGTCGAGCCCGCAGTACGGTGCGGAGGCGCTGATCGTGAACGATCCGCGAACGGGTGAGGAGATCAACGTCGGCGTCAACGTCGATGCGATCGTCGGTCTCACGAACAACCGCTACCGCTATCTCATCGCTCCCGCACGCGGCCTGCCCGACGACGCCGCGGCCGAGAAAGACTACGCGGTAGGCACGATCACCTCGGTCGTCCTGCACGAGGCGGGGCACGACATGGGCCTGCAGCACAACTTCATCGGCTCCCTCGCGTACACGGCGAAGGATCTCCAAAATGCCGCGTTCACGCGGCGCTTCGGGATCGCGAGTTCCGTGATGGAATACGCGCCGACGAATCTGTGGCCGAAGGGGACGCCGCAGGGCGATTACGATCAGCGCGTGCTCGGGCCGTACGATTACTACGCGATCGCGTACGGCTATTCGAACATTCCTGGCGCGACGACGCCCGAAGCCGAGAAGCCCGCGCTCAACCGTCTCGCGTCGCGCTGGTCCGATCCGATGTATCGCTTCGCATCAGATGAGGATTCGTCGTTCGAAAGCGGTCACGCGATCGATCCGCGCGTGCAGATGGACGACCTCACGAACGATCCGATCGGCTGGGAGCGGATGCAACTGACGATGCTGCACGGCCTGATGAACGCCGTCGACCGCCGCTTTCCGAAACCGGGCGAGCCGTTCGACGAAGCGCGCCGCGCGTTCATGATGCCGCTGAATACGTACGTGAACGTCGCGGTGATGCCGGGCCACATCCTCGGCGGCGAATACGTCTCGCGGGCCGCTGCGGGCGATCCGGGCGCGGCGCAGCCGCTGCGGGCCGTACCGCGCGCGGAGGAAGTGCGCGCCTGGCAGACGCTCGATACGTATCTCTTCTCCGACGGCGCGTGGCACTTCAGTCCGAACGTCCTCGATAAGCTGACCTACAGCGAGTTCAGTTCGCTCGGCCAGGCCGGCACGTGGAGCTATCTGCCGCCGCCGCGTCACGACGTCGCCGTCGTGCAGATCGCCGCGAAGGCGCAGGAGAGAGTGATGAACGAACTCTTCGCGCCGCTCACGCTCCAGCGCATCGACGAATTCTCGTCGCGCTTCGCGCCCGGCACGACGATGTCGATCGCCGATCTCTTCGATTGGACGCGCACCGGGATCTTCGGCGACCTCGCCGACGGATCGATCGCGCGCGCGGGCGTCGTACGCCGCAACGAACAGATGGCGTTCGCGAAACGCCTCGTCGATCTCTGGATCTCGCCCGCGGCCGGAATTCCGCCGGACGCGCAGGCGCTCGCGAGGCTCCAGCTCGTCGCGCTCGTACGCGATACGAAAAAAGCGTCACGGCTGAAGCTCGACGAGACGACCGAAGCGCACGTGGAAGCGCTTCGAGCGGTCGCGCAGCAGGGCTTGAACGCGCAGGCGACCGTCGCGCGTCCCGCTCCGTTGCCATCGCCCTAACGCGCCGACGCGGGGATTCACGCAGAAGGGATCTCGGTCGCTCTTCGGACGACGTTCGGACGACACCGCCGTACGATCGAATGGTCGACACAAGCCGACGATCCGAGGAGAAACGACATGGTCCGTCCGGCGAACGCGCAACATCCGATCGACGACGATTCCGACGTCAACCAACGCACGCGCGTCGTGCAGAGCAACCGCCGCCCCGCCGTCCCGATGTTCTCGGGCTGGGGACCGCGCTTCTAGATCGGAGCCGAGTCTCGTCCGAGCGCCGCGCGGACGTCGCCGCCCCGGCGCTTCGCGGACGACGGTCGGCCGTCGAGACGCACGTGCCGGGGAGTCGCTACCCTACGATACGGCCTCGGTGGCGATGTGGGCCGCGAGCTGCGAGCGCGTCGCGACCCCGAGTTTGCGATAGATCGACGAGAGATGCTTCTCGACCGTCTTTTCGGTGATGAACAACGCCTGCGCCACCTCGCGATTGCTGCGCCCGCGTCCGACGAGCCGGGCGATCTCCGTCTCGCGTTCGGAGAGGGCGAGAGAGTCGCGACGCACGACGGTCGTGGGCGGCCGCACGAGCGAGAGCCGCCGCAAATCTCCGATGCTGCCGAGCTCGCGATACCGCTCGGCGGCCGCGAACGATTCGCCCGCGGCTTCGAGGCTCTGCGCCGCGAAGAGTCGCCAACCGATCGCGTCGTATCGCTCGGCCGCGTCGAGGCCGCCGGCCCGCGCGGCCGCCGTGTCGCCCGCGCGAGCGGCCGCGATCGCGGAGACGTGTGCGAAGCACGCCCGCCGCCACGGATCGTCGTCCAAGCCGTCGTGCTGCAGCGCCCGAAGCAGGTTCGGAACGCGCTCGAACGCGACGTGCTCCGCCGCGAACGGCAACATGAAGGCGGTGAAGAACGAGCCGTCGAGTCGGTCGACGCTCTGTCGCAGACAGACGCGTGCCTCGCCCGTCTTTCCATTCGAGAGCAGCGCACGCGCGTACGATCCGAGCACCTGCGGACCGGCACAACCGCTCGTCACGTGATCGATATCGATGCAGCGGATCGCGAGCGCGTCGTCACCGGCCGCGTACGCGACGAACGGCCCGACGAGCGAGACGTGCATCCGCGTGATGAAGTGGTGCCGATGCCGCATCGCCGCGACGAGCTCGCCGTGCGCCTCGGCGAACCGCCCGGTGAGGTACAGATTCCCCGCGAGCAGCGCGCGCGCGCTCGCCTCGAGGCCGATAAAACCGTATCGCCCGCACAGCTCGATGGCGCTCCCGAGCAATCGCTCGGCCAGCACCGGCTGCCCGGTGATCATCGCCAACATCCCGGCTTGCTTCAACGACATCGCGTCGAGCAGGTCGTTGCCGCTCGGAACGCATGCGGCGCCGGCTTCGATATCGGCCGCGACGTACGGCCCGCCGATGCTACCCGCGTTCGCGGTGGCGCGAGCGATCGCGAAGCGCAGCCTCGCTTGGCGGTCGAGTGCTTCCGGGGCGATCACCGCGCGCAGCAGGCCGTGCGCGCGTTCGGGCGCGGGGATATTCGCGGCGATCGCCGCCTGCGTGATCCGCATCGAATC
>CAZZZK010000179.1:0-5651 GCA_964658555.1 Vulcanimicrobiota bacterium
AACGGGCGATCCGGCGCGCGAGCGATCTCGTCGGCAACGCCGCGGGCGAGACGATCGGCTTCGGCGACGTCTTCACGTACCGCCGCGAGGGCGAACTCGTGCAGTGCCACGTCGTACCGCTCGCGCAGTACGCCGCGCTCGACGTCGGCCGCGTACCCGAACTCGTGCCGCTGCTCGCCGAAGTCGTCGGTAACGCGACCCGCGTCCGAACGACCAAGGCGTTCGAAAATCGCCGAGCAACGTTGCGCGCCCGGATCGCGAAGCGTCGCGATGCCTTCGAACGCGAACGCGCGAGCCTCGAACGCGAACGCGACGACGCGGCGGGCCGCGACGCCCTCCGGCTCGCAGGCGGTCTCGTCTACGCGCATCTCGACGAGATCCCGCGCGGCGCGACCGAATTCGTGCCGCCGAGCGCGCCCGAGACGCGCATCCCGCTCGACCCCGCCCTCGATGCGAAAGCGAACGCCGCCGCGATCTTCAAGCGCTATCGCAAGGCGACGACCAAACTCGATCGCGTCGAACGCCGGCTCCCCGAACTCGACGCCGAGCGCCGCTTCGCGGACGATCTGGCGTGGGAGCTCGAACGAGCCGAACCCGAGACGATCGACGACGTGGCCGAGCTCGTCGAACGCTACGAGCGCCGCCGCACCAACGCGCCGAAGGAGCGGCCGCGCAAGCGCAAGCCGCTCGACGTGCCCCTCGGCGAGGACGCGCGGATCTACGTCGGCCGCTCGCCGCGCGGGAACGCGGAACTTACCTTCCGGATCGCGAGGCCGGACGATCTCTGGTTTCACGCGCGCGCGACGCCCGGCGCGCACGTCGTCCTCCAGCTCGATTCGCAGCGCGACCCGACGCCGGACGAGCTCGCACGGGCGGCCTCGCTCGCCGCGTTCCATTCGAAGGCGCGCGCGTCGGAGAAAGTCAGCGTCGATTACACCGAACGCAAACACGTCCGGCGTCAGCAGAACGCGCCGCCCGGGCTCGTCTGGTACACGCACGCGCGGACCTTGCTCGTCGCGCCGCTCGAAGGGCCGCTCGCGTGAGTATGCCCGCGCGCCGGTCGATCGCGCTCGACGATTCGAAGCCGATCTGGCGCTCGATGGCGCTCTTCCTGATCCCGCTGATGCTCAGCAACATTCTGCAATCGCTCGGGCAGAGCGCGAACAGCATCTACATCGGGCGCCTCGTCGGCGTGAACGCGCTCGCCGCCGTATCGGCGATCTTTCCGATCGTCTTCTTCCTCGTCTCGTTTCTGATCGGACTCGCGAGCGGCAGTACGGCGCTCATCGGCCAGGCCTACGGCGCGAGCGATCACACGCGCGTGAAAGAGATCGCCGGGAGCACGATCGCGCTGACGCTCGTGCTCGGCGCGATCGTCGGCATCCTCGGCGGCGTCTTCGCCTACCCGATGCTCGCCGCGCTGCACACGCCCGCGAACATCATCGCGGCCTCGGCGAGCTACGCGCGGGTCACGTTCTTCGGCATCCCGATCTTCTTCACGTATCTCATCTACACGACGTTCATGCGCGGCACGGGAGATACGAAGACGCCGTTCTACGTGCTCATCGCGAGTACGGCGCTCACCATGTCGCTCACGCCGGCGCTCATCCTCGGCTGGCTCGGCCTTCCGAGGTTCGGCACGAACGGCGCCGCGATCGGCAATATCCTCGCGAGCGCGCTCGCGCTCGTCGGCCTGCTCGTCTACCTGCGGCGAACGGGGAATCCGCTCGCGCTCGACGCCGAGATGCTCCGCAACGTCCGGCTGCGCTGGCCGCTCGTGCGGACGATCGCGAAGATCGGGATCCCGACGAGCGTCAACCTCGTGATGGTCTCGCTCTCGGAGATCGCGCTACTCTCGCTCGTCAACGGCTACGGCTCGCTCGCCGTCGCGGCGTACGGCGCGGTCAATCAGGTCGTGAGCTACGTGCAGTTTCCGGCGATCTCCATCGCGATCGCGGCTTCGATCTTCAGCTCGCAATCGATCGGCGCGGGCCGCACCGATCGCGTCCCGACCGTCGTGCGCGCGGCGATCGTTCTCAATTACGTCATCGAGGGCGTCCTGATCGCCCTCGCCTACGTCTTCAGCTCCGATCTCATCTCGCTCTTCGTCGCCTCGCCGCCGACGGTCGCGATCGCCCACAGTCTCCTCATGATCACGCTCTGGAGTTACGCGATCTTCGGAAATTCGCGCGTCCTCTCGGCGATCATGATCGCGAGCGGCACGGTCGTGTGGCCGACGGCGATCGGGATCGTCTCCATCTGGGGCGTCGAAGTGCCGGTCGCCTACGCCCTCGCCGCGCGGATCGGGCTCGACGGCGTCTGGTACGGCTATCCCGCCGCGTTCGTCGCCGCGCTCGTCGCGCAGTCGTGCTATTTCTTATTCGTCTGGAAACGCAAACCGCTGCGCCGTCTGGTGTAGCGCGACGACGTCCCGCGCCGCGCGATCGCCCGCGAGCGAACGGGAAGCGTGTGAGCCCGGGACGGCGAAGCGGTCACCGATGGCGATGCGGCGCGAGCGTCCGGCCGCGGCGGCTCCGGGCGTCATCCGGTTCCGGGCGACGCTCGCCGCGCGCGAGGGCGGCGGGGCGACGAACGCGGCGGTGATCGACGTTCCGGCGGCGGCGGCGTCGCAGCTCCGCGGCGTCGAGACCGCGGAGGGGACGATCAACGGTCATCCGTTTCGTGCCGCGCTCGACGGAGCGGGCGACGGCGTGTACCGGATCCGCGTCAATGCGGCGATGCTGCGCGGCGCCGCGGCCGAGATCGGGGACGTCGTCGAATTCGCGGTCCTCGGCCCCGAGGGCAAGCTCGTCGTCGCGCCCGATCTTCGCGACGCGATCGCCGCCTCGCCGCCGGCCGCGGCGCTCTGGTCCGACCTCTCCGAAAGCGCGCGCCGAATCTACGTCCGTTGGGTCGACGCGACGGCGAACCCGCAGACGCGCGCTCGACGCGTGAGCCGAACCGTCGATCAGCTCGCCGAGGGAAAGCGGAGCCCGTGTTGCGTTAACGTCTACGAGTATCCCATGTCCCGCATCGACCCCGGCCGGCTCAAATCGTCGAAACGCTCGTAGCGTCCGCGTGCGGGACGCGATGCGGACGAGACCGTCAGCGGGGCGCCTGCGGACCGGTCGATGCCGGAACGCACGCTCGATCGTGCCGTCCGGCCTTCGTGAATCGCGCGGCGGCTACGGCACCATCGCGCGCAGGCGGTCGGGCTCGGTGACGACGACGTGCGCCGTACGCATATCGATGAGGCGCTCGTCCCAGAAGCGGTTGAGCGTCCGGTTGACGGTCTCGCGCGTCGTACCGATCATGTTCGCCATCTCCTGATTCGTCAGGCGAAGCGTGATGCGCGTGCCGGCGGCTCCGGCTTCGCCGAAATTCGCCATCAGATTGAGCAAGAGCGACGCGAGGCGCGACCGGATGTCCTGCGACGTCGTCGCCGCGATGAGCTTATTCGCCGCGCGCAGGCGTTCGGAGAGCGCGATTACGAGCAGACGGCCGATGCGCGGGCTGTGGTCGATCAGGGCGAGGAAATCCGCCCGTTCGATGACGCCGACTTCGACGTCGGTCAGCGTGCGGACGCTCGCGGCGCGAACGGCCGTATCGAAGACGCTCATCTCGCCGAAGAAGTCGCGCTCCTTGAGGATCGAGAGGATCGCTTCGCGGCCGTCGGGGACGACGCGCACGATCGCGACCGAACCGGTCAGGATCAGATAGAAGCTGTGACCCGGCTCGCCTTCACGGAAGATCGTCTGATGTTTTCCGAAGCGCTGGGTCGTGATGAGCTGCGCGACTTCGGACAGTTCGGCGGGATCGAAATCACGGAAGAGCGGGACGCTGCGAAGCGACTCGGTCCCGATGGTGCGGGCCGCGTCTTCGTCGCGAGGCTTCGGCATTATCATGCGTGACATATCGGCACCTCGGAGAGTGTTCTACAGTGGTTCCGGACTAGGTTCGTGTGAGCCGTGTCGTGATGGGTTTCGCATGTTGCCGGTCCCGCCGCGCATGAAGCGTTCGCCGAGTCACGAAATCACGTCCGACGTGTCCACGCTTTTCGATACCGACCCGGCGGTCGCACTCAAGCATCATTTCGGTTTCGAGGCATTCCGGCCGTTGCAGGCGGACATCGTCGCGGACGTGCTGGCCGGACGCGACGTATTCGCCCTGCTCCCAACGGGGGGCGGCAAGTCGCTCTGCTTTCAGCTACCGGCCGTGATGACTCCTGGCCTGACGGTCGTCGTTT
Source organism: Vulcanimicrobiota bacterium (assembly GCA_964658555.1). Taxonomy (GTDB): domain Bacteria; phylum Vulcanimicrobiota; class Vulcanimicrobiia; order Vulcanimicrobiales; family Vulcanimicrobiaceae; genus CAZZYZ01. Next base: position 4,247 of record CAZZZK010000179.1, read on the forward strand.
CGCCCTTGATCGCCCTCATGAAGGATCAGGTCGACGCCCTGACCGCGGCCGGCATCGAAGCGACCTATCTCAATTCGTCGCTCGAGGGCGACGAAGCGCGGCGCCGCTGGCGCAATCTCGAGCAGGGCGCCTATCGCCTGCTCTACCTCGCGCCGGAACGGCTCGCGTTGCCGCACGTCGTCGAGGATCTCCAGCGCTGGAACGTCGCCCGCTTCGCGATCGACGAGGCGCACTGCATCAGCGAGTGGGGCCACGACTTCCGGCCGGACTACCGCCGGCTCGCGGGCCTGCGCCGCTCGTTTCCGAGCGTCCCGATCCTCGCGCTGACCGCGACGGCGACGGACCGCGTCCGTCAAGACATCCTCGGATCGCTCGGTCTGCGCGAGCCGTCGTGCTACGTCGCGAGCTTCGACCGCCCCAATCTCTCGTACCGCGTCGTGCCCAAGAGCGACAGCTTCCGGATGCTGCTCTCGTTCGTACGCGAGCGCGGGAAGGAGAGCGGGATCGTGTACGCCGCGAGCCGCCGCCAGGTCGATACGCTCGCCGAGAAACTCGCCGCGGCCGGCATCTCCGCGCGGCCGTATCACGCCGGGCTCGACCCGCGCGAGCGCGCTCGTAACCAGGAACGCTTCGTTCGCGACGACACGCAGGTCATCTGCGCGACGATCGCCTTCGGGATGGGGATCGATAAGCCGAACGTCCGGTACGTCGTGCACTACGATCTCCCGAAGAATCTCGAGAGCTACTATCAGGAGACGGGCCGCGCGGGCCGCGACGGGCTCGCCTCGGAGTGCGTCCTCTTCTATGGCGCGGGCGACGTCTCGAAACAGCTCGGCTTCATCGACGAGAAGGAGGGCCGCGAACGCGAGCTCGCCCTCGACGGCCTGCGGCTCATGCAGCAGTACGCGGAGACCGGCGACTGCCGCCGGCGGCTGCTCCTCGCCCATTTCGGCGAGACGACGCCGGGCGAGAATTGTGGGAACTGCGATAACTGCGTCGCGCCGCGCGAGCGCTTCGACGGCACGCTCTTCGCGCAGAAGTTTCTCTCGACCGTCGTACGCGTGCGGCAGTCCGGCGGCTTCTCCGTCGGACTCAACCATCTCACGGATATCCTGGTCGGGAAATCGACCGAGAAGGTGCGCGACTGGAATCACGATACGCTGACGACGTACGGGATCGGGCGCGATCTCGGCCGCACGCAGTGGCTCTCGATCGGCCGCGAGCTCGTACGCCTCGGCCTCCTGCGGCAGACGCCGGGCATGCGAAGCACGATCGAGCTCACGGACGACGGTCGCCGCGCGCTCGTCGAACGGACGCCCGTCGAGATGACCGCGCCGCTCGATCCTCCGCCCGCGGCCCGCGACGGCCGCGCGTCGCGCGGCGCGAACGGCGGCGCCGCGGCGAC
>CAZZZK010000180.1:0-5614 GCA_964658555.1 Vulcanimicrobiota bacterium
CCGCACGCGCGAGCGACACCGCAGGCGCGCGAAGATCCTCGAACTCACCGCCTCCGACGGCTCGCTCAATCACATCCTCAAACAGCTCGCCGACGATATCGAATTCGTCGTCCCGCGCGCGATGGCGACGGTCCTCGCCCGCAATGCGGACCGCCGGCTGTGCGCCTATCACGGCTCCAATACGCCCGGGCAGCTCGCGGTGCGCTTCGATCGGGCGAGGCAGAGCACGACGAATGTCGGGTTCGACTATTCGAAGACGGCGACGCGCCTCATCGTCGATCTCAGCCGCGGCGATCCGTTCTACGAGGCCGAGCTCGCGAGCTATCGTTTCGGGAACCGGTCGACGTGGATCGTCCCGGTGTACAGTTCGGTCGGCGTCCATCTCGGAGCGCTGGTCGTTCACGTGCCGACCGAAGGCGAGCCGACGCCCGACGAAAGTCAAGCGCTCAACGAATGCGCGTCGCTCGCGTCGATCGCGATCGAACGGTACGACGCGCGCATGCGGCTCGAACGCCTCGCCCTTCACGACGCGCTCACCGGGCTTCCCAATCGCCTCAAATTCGAGGAGCGGCTCGATGCGGCGATCGAACGCGCGCAGCGCGACGGGACGCGCTTCGCGCTCGGGATGCTCGATCTCGATCGCTTCAAATTCGTCAACGACAGCCTCGGCCACACGATCGGCGATAAGGTGATCGTCGAGGTCGCGGATCGGCTGCGCGCGGCGATGCGCGCGAACGACACCGTCGCGCGCATCGCGGGCGACGAATTCCTTGTGATCCTGAGCGATATCGAGGATCGCGACGACGTCGAAGCGGCGGCGCGCCGCGTCACGCAAACGCTCGAGGCGTGCTTCCGGCCCGCGGGCGAGGAACTCTATCTCCACGCAAGTTTGGGACTCGCCCTCTATCCCGACGACGCGACCGAGGCGACCCAGAACGTCCGCCTCGCCGACAGCGTCATGTACGACGTCAAGCATCGCGGAACGGGGATCGGCTTCTTCGACAAATCGATCGACGACGGATCGATCCCGCAGTTCGAACTCGAGATGGCGCTCAACCGCGCGATCCGCAACGGCGAGTTCATCCTCGACTATCAGCCGATCGTCGAGCTCGGCGGCGATACGGTCGTCGCGGCGGAGGCGCTGCTGCGGTGGCAGCATCCGCAGCTCGGGCGGCTCGCGCCCGATCGCTTCATCCGCACGGCCGAGGAGACGGGTCTGATCGTGCCGATCGGCGCGTGGGTGCTCGGCGAGGCGGCCCGTTTCGCGAGCCGCTGGCGCGCCGCGGGCGGCCCCGGGAACGTCGCGGTCAACGTCTCCCCGCGTCAGTTCGAAGACCGCAACTTCGTGCGGACGGTCGTCGATGCGGTCACGGCGAGCGGCATCGCGCCCGGGCAGCTCTCGCTCGAGATCACGGAGAGCCTGATCATGAGCTCGCCCGAGAGCGCGGCGGCGAAGCTGCACGAGCTGCGCAGGCTCGGGATCGAGAGCTCGATCGACGATTTCGGGACCGGCTACTCGAGCATGAGCTACCTCAAGCGCCTCCCCGTCAACGTCCTGAAGATCGATCGCTCGTTCTTGAGCGATCTCGCGTCCGCGACGCCCGCCGAGAGCGACCGCGCGATCGTCGAATCGATCGTCGCGCTCGCGAAAGCGCTCTCGCTGCGCATCGTCGCCGAAGGCGTCGAGACGCCGGAGCAGCTCGAAATCCTCCGGACGCTCGCGTGCGATTACGTGCAGGGCTATCTCTTCGCGCGGCCGATGTCCGCCGACGCGTTCTTGGGCTGGCGGCTCGTCGAATCCGCGGCGCGCGCTCGTATCGAACTCAGCGCCTGAGGCGGCTCACCACTTCGCCGGCACGTGCCGCAGGACGAGCGTGAAGACGAGCGCCGCGAGTCCGAACCAGAGCGCGATCACGCCGAAACGGATCCCCGTCCAGAGCCGTTCCGGCGGCACCGTCGCGCGAGGCGCGGCGAGCGGCGCGCGCAGGTCGATGACGAACGGCGGGCTCGCGGGCGGCGTCAGCGCGCCGCGGAGTTCCGAGAGCCCCATGTCGATCAGAAACCACGCGATCGCGAGGATACCGAACGCGGCCGCTCCGCGCGTCGAGCCGCGCAGCATGCCGGCCGCGAAGCTCGTCGCGAGGACGAATCCCGCGCTGAAATAATTGAGCGGCACGAGCGGCAGCGGGCGCTTCGCGGCGGGCTTGACCGCGTAGACGTCGAGGATGTCCGAGAGCGCGGCGCTCGCGCCGTACGACCAGAGTTCGTCGCCGAGCGCGGAGAGCGTCGCCCGCCCATCCACGGCTTCGAGACGGATCTCGTGCGTGACGGCACCGGCGGCGGTTCGCACGAGCGAGATCAGCACGTCGTCGAGGGCGTCCGGCAGGTGCGGCGCGCGAGCGAGCGCCTCGATCGTGTGGAACGATGCCGACCGGCTGCCGTCGCGCACGTCGACCGACGCGACGATCTCGCCGTCGGGCACGAACGCCGCGGCGCGCGCGAAGAAATGTTCGAGCGCGTCACCGTCGAGCCGCATCGGCGGAAAATGCCGCACGGTGCGCACGCGCGGTGCGAGATCGACGGCGACGACGCTCACTGCGGCAGGGCCGCCGGCGGCTCGCCCGCGGGCGCGAGATTACGCGCGGCGATAAACGCCTTCGCCTTCTCGACCTCGCCCGTGAGCGCGTCGACCGTCTGCTCCATCGAATCGAGTGCTTTGACGCGATAACTCGACATCGAGTCGATCGCGCCTTGCACGTTCGCGAACGCGTTCTTGAGTTTCTCGAGATCGACCGTCGCGCTCGACGCCTGCTCGAACGTCCGCTCGGCGTTCGTGCGCAGCATCTTCGAGGTCGATTCGATGAGATTGGACGTCGTCGAATTGAGCGCCGAGATCTGATCGAGCACGAGCTTCTGACTCGTGAGGGCCTGCGCCGTGATGACGGCCGTTCGAAGCGCCGCGACGGTCGTCGTCGTCGCGCGATCGACGCCTTTCATCAGCTCGACGTTCGTCTTCTTGATGATGTCGAGCGCGAGATAGCCCTGGACGTTGACGGCCATCTGCGTCGCGATGTCCTGCTGTTTCTGCCGCGCGTAGAACAGGACGTCTTCTTTGAGCACGCGCGCGCGATCGGGGTCGGTCGCCTCGACGGTCGCGATCTGCGCGCCGACGCCTTCGGCGATCTTCTTCGCGAGCAGCGCGTACTTCTCGAGCGTCTGCATGAGCGCCCACATCGCGGCCTTCTCGGTCTCGATCGCGGCGTTGTCCCGCAGCAACTCGTCCTTGGAGCGGTACAGGCTCTCGATGACGCCGTTGAGATGCGATTGGGCCGATTCGTAGCTGCGGAAGTAATCGACGAGCTTGTTGCCCATCGGCACGAAGCCGAGGATCTTCTTCACCGAGAGCAGATCGCCGCGCTTCGAGGGATCGAGGCTTTCGACCGTGCGGCGCAGGTCGAGCAGCGATTTCGAGACGGGCGAACTCTCGCCGAGCGCGCCGTCCTTGAGCGCCTTCATCGGTTTCTCGAGCAGCCGGTTCGAGACGTTCGCCGAGCGCACGATCTCCGCGCTGCCCATCGAGTTGATCGCGTCGACGCGTGCCTTGAACGCATCGCTCAGGACCGGTGCCGCGAGCAGATCCGAGACGAACGCGTCGACCTGGCCGTCGAGCTTCGCGGCTTCGGCCGGGGCGATCGGGACCTTACCGATCGCCCCTTCGGGCGCGACCGGCTTGACCGCCTCCGGGACGACGAGCGGCGCCTCGGGCGGCGCGAGCATGCCGAGCTCGGAATCGCTCATCGATCGTTCACGCCGAGCTCGCGCTTGCGGCCGCAGAGCATGCGCTCGTAGACGGGCGGCAGCTCCGCCGGGTCGGGCGCTTCGGTCTCTTCCGCGCCTTCGATCGCCGCGCCGACGACCTCGCCGAAGATTTTGAAGAGTTCGTCCACTATCGCACCCTCCGCACTAATCGTTAAGCCCGACTTGGAACCGCGGCTCGAGTTTGCGCGGCGTCCCGCGTTTGACGATCGACGTACCGATCGCGAGGAACTCGATGACGTGCGGCTGCCAGACGTGATTCTTCTCGACGATCTGCATCCCGACGATCCCTTCGGCGCCGTGCGCCTCGGCTTCGGCCTGCATGCGGCTCATCGCGAGTTCGCGCGCTTCGTAGATCGCCTCCGTGTAATTCGGCAACTCCGTATTCGCGCCGAATTGCGAGAGCGTCTGGCGCCAGCCCTGATGCGCGACGTGATAGACGCAATTCCCGAGCACGAGCTCGGCCGGAACGTAGCCGGCTTCGTGCAGCTTATAAAAATCTTGCACGCTGAAATCGGAGGTGAACGGCTTGCCGTGCTTGGTCTTGTAATCGGTCCCCTCGGGCGCGCGGACGGCCGTCCCGATCGCCGTGAATTCGAGCGCGTCGCCCGCCCAGGCGTAGCTGCCGATCTCGAGCTGCACGCCGACGACGCCGTCGGCGCCGAGGGTCGTCGCTTCTTCTTCCATCCGTGACATCGCGAGTTCGCGCGCGTGATACATCGCTTGCGTCAGCACGCCGAGCTCCTCGTTGTTGTAGAAGTTCGCGTACTGCAGGCCGACGTGATAGATCGAACTGCCGAGCACGAGCCCGACCGGCTCCATCCCGAGCTCGTTGAGGAGCACGAATTCGCTGACGGAGAGGTCGCTCGTGAAGAGCGGCTTCCCGCCCTCGCCGCGCATCCGCCGCAGGCGCGCGATCGCGTCGAGCGGGACGCCGCCCGTGGTCGTCCGTACGTCGCCGACGTTGCCTCCGCCGGCCTGACCGAACCCGCCCGGGCGCCCGCCGCGTCCTCCGAAAAATCCCATCGCTGCCTTACCTCGTGAAGAGTTTGGTGAGGGTCGCGCTCGCCGCACGATCGCGTTCGGCGTACGCCGAGAGATCTTCGAGCAGGAGCTCCGCCCACTCGCCCGGATCGCAGGCTTCCTTACGCAACGCGATCCCGCGAACGATCTTGGTGAGCGACGCGGTGATCCCCGTGCGTTCGCGCTCGAGCGCGTAGCGCATCACGTCGGTCCCGCTCGTCGGCACGTCGATCGCGACCGCGGCCACGTCGCCGCCGAAGAGCCCGCGCTTGACCTGCGTGAGCTTCGGAAAGACCGCCGTGAACTTCGCGGCGACCGAGGCGAGGAGGCCGCGCTCGTCGAGCGAGCCCGCGGCCTGCACCTCGTCGAAGAAACGACGCACGAGGAAGGCGGGCGCCGGAGCGGGTACGCCGCCGTTCGGCCCGCCGATCGCTGCCGGCGGCGCCGGCGTCGCCGGATCGAGATCGCCGAACCGCTGCGAGAGGAACGCCCCGTTGCTCGCGAGCGCCCGTTCGCTGCTCTCCGAGAGGCGTGCGAGCCGGTCGCGCGTCCCGCGCTCGAGCAGATCGAGCTGCGCGACGAGCATCTCGCCCGCGGTCGCGTCGCGCCGCGAGGCGGGGATATCGAGATATGCCTTGAGCGTATCGGGAAGATAGCGCGCGCCCGTCTCCCGCAGCGCGTAGGCGGCTTCGTCGGTCGCGCCGCCTTGCGCGAGCAGACGCTCGGCCTCTGCGAGCATCGCTTCGATGCGGCCGATCGAAGCGCGAGCCGGGTC
>CAZZZK010000181.1:0-5602 GCA_964658555.1 Vulcanimicrobiota bacterium
GAGGAGGACGACCGCGCCGGCGGCTCCGGAGAGCCCTTCGAGCGCCCCGCCGATCGGCCGCGCCGCGGGGCCGGCGAGGGCGGGGACGGACCGGATCGCGATGCCGAGCGCGCCGAGCGCGAGCGCGGTCGGGAGGCCGAAGCCGAGCCACGCGGCGAGGCCGCCGAGCGGTCCCGCGCGGCGCGTGCCGAGCGCGATCCCGACCTGACTGCTCGTCGGACCCGGCAGGACGGAGCAGACGCCGACGAGCTCGGTATACTCGGCATCGGAGACCCAACGCTCGCGTTCGACGAGCTCGCGCCGGAAGAAGCCGAGATGCGCGATCGGCCCGCCGAACGACGTCAGCCCGAGCCGGAGAAAGCGAACGAAGACCTCGAGTACGGGCGACACGCGTTACGACTGGGCCGACGTGCCGGTGCATGCCTGCAGGCGGCGCGGCGCGAAGAGGCCGCGCCTATGGAACTTCGGGATTCGATCGTGTTCGCCGAGGGGCGCTTCGTTCGTTACGACGATGCGCGCGTCGGTCTGCTCACGCACGGCCTCAACTACGGCACCGGCTGTTTCGAAGGCATCCGCGGCTTCTGGAACGCCGACGATCGCGAACTCAATCTCCTCCAGCTGCGCGACCATTTCCGGCGGCTGCACGCCTCGGCGCGGCTGCTGCTGATGACGCTCCCGCATTCGGTCGACGAGCTCGTGGAGCTCGCGGTCGAATTGTGCGCCCGCAATCGCTTCGAGAGCAACGTCTATCTGCGTCCGCTCGCGTACAAGTCCGCCGAGGACGTCGGGGTGCGGCTACGCGGCGCGGCGGACGCCTTCGCGATGGTCGGCATCCCCTTCGAGCGCTATTTCGACGCACGCGACGGGCTCCGCTGCGGCGTCAGTTCGTGGCGGCGCGTCGACGACACGATGGCGCCCGCGCGCGCGAAGATCACCGGAACGTACGTGAACTCCGCGCTCGCCAAGAGCGAGGCGCAGCTCAACGGCTTCGACGAAGCGATCATGCTCTCGCACGACGGCCACGTCTCCGAAGCGTCGGCGGCGAACCTCTTCATCGTGCGCGACGGCGTCCTGATCACGCCCGATCCGTCGCAGAACGTACTCGAGGGGATCACGCGCGGTACGATCCTCGAGATCGCGAGGCGCGAGCTCGGCGTGCCGGTGCTCGAACGCTCGATCGACCGCAGCGAGCTCTATCTCGCCGACGAGATGTTCGTCACGGGCAGCGCGGCCGGGATCGCGTTCGTCGCGTCCGTCGATCACCGCCCGATCGGCGACGAGCGCCTCGGTCCGATCACGCGCGAGCTCCACGCGCACTTCGAGCGCGTGACCGCGGGCCGCCACCCGGCGTACCGCTCGCTGCTGACGCCCGTGTACGCGGGCCGCCCGGCCGCCGCCGTATGATCCGAAGCGGCCGCCCGTCGATCCGCCGCCGGCGCGAACGTTCGGAGCGGCGATCTACGGCGCGTCTGCCGCGGGCGCGTCGACGACCGGGAGAGCCGCGGGTTGGGCGTCGTTCGCGCCCCACATCGTGAGATCGGGCGACGGGATCGCGTCCTGCGGCAGCGGCGCGTCGGCGAGCGTCGGACGCGCCGCGGAGAAGGCGGCGATCCCGGCTCCGGCACGCCACGCGGCGAGCCGCCCGAAGCCCTCGTACGCGATGCTCGAGACGCGGTGGATGAAGGCGCGGCCGAGATCGAGCGCCGGCAGCTGCGTCGTCATCACGGCGATCACGTAGGGCTCGCCGTTCTCGTACACGATGCCGACGTCGTTGAGCGTATCGTGGAGCGAGCCCGTCTTGTGCGCGATGCGGACGCCCGCCGGAAGCGTCATCGGGATGAGTCCGTTGTGCGTTTGGCCGGAGAGGATCGCGAGCATCTGACGCGACGACCAGCCGTCGATCATGCGCTCGCGTGCGATCTTGTCGAGCATCGCGACCATATCGCTCGGGCTCGTGCGCAGCGCGTAGCGGATGGATTCCGTCTCGGAGCGGATGTCGTTTCCGAGATGCGTGTCGCGCATGCCGAGCCGGGCCATCGTCGCGTTGATGTTCGCGCGGCCGACGAGGCGGATGAGCATGTTCGTCGCGGTATTGTCGCTCTGGGTGATCATCAGCCACAGCAGCTGCTTGACGGTGCGAGACGTCCCGCGCGGCGCGTCCGCCATATCGCCCCAGCCCCAATCGCGATCGCGCTGCTCGAGGTGAACGACCGTGTTGAGATCGATGTTGCCGCCCTCGAACTGACGGAAGACCTCGATCATCACGGGGATCTTGATCGTCGAGGCGGCCGGCAGATTCGCCGAGGCGTTGACGCCCGAGCGCAGCCCCGTCGCGAGATCCTCGACGGCGATGCCGACGCGGCCGGGCGCGTGCATCGTCAGCGTCGAGAGCTGCGATTGCAGCGGTGCCAGCGGATTCTCGGGGAGCGCCGAGACGCGGAGCGGCGCGAAAGCAATAGCGAGTACTGCAATGCAGAGACCGATCGAACGGCTACGGCGCATCATACGTTCGAGGGTGAATCTGCGTTTCCGGAGCGATCCCCTCTCGACGGGAGGTTAACGTGCGCGGTCGCGACAGAAGCGGGTTCGATGCAGATCGCTTCGTCGCTGGCTTACTTCGTCTTGGCGGGCATGCTCGAGATCGGCGGCGGTTATCTCGTCTGGCAATGGCTTCGGGAACACAAGAGCCCGTGGTACGCGCTCGCCGGAATCGTCGTGCTCGGCCTCTACGGCGTCGTGCCGACGCTGCAGCCGAAGGCCGACAGCTTCGGCCGCGTGTACGCCGCGTACGGCGGCGTGTTCATCGCGCTCTCGATTCTCTGGGGCTGGCGCGTCGAGAAGATCGTCCCGGACCGCGCCGACCTCGCCGGCGGCGCGATCGCGCTGATCGGCGCGGCGGTCATCGTCTACTGGCCGCGGACGGCGGCGTGAGATCGAGCGTGCGGTTCGATCCGGCCGTCGCGTTCGATCGGGGCCGACATTCGGCTCACCGTTGGCTCGTCCGATCTTCGAAGCGCGCGCGCCGTGCGTGAGGCGACGACGCGCCTCAAGGAGATTCTCGCGAGGATCGATCCCGCCGATCTCATCGTCGAGGTGATCTCGGTGCTGCTCGCCATCCTGCTCGCGTTCGCCGTGAATCGGTGGCAAGAGGAGCGGCGTACCCATCGCGAGACGGCGATCGCGATCGCGAACATCCGCGACGAGATCGCCGCGAACGACCGGCTGCTCGAATCGCACCGGCGGCAGCACGAAGCCACGCTCGTCGGCTATCGCCGGCTGACGTCGGCCGCGCACGCGGTCTCGCTCGCCGATTTCTACGGGACGTTCGGTCGCCTCGACCCACACGGTTTCGAGCCGTTTTTCGGGGAGTCGTTCGCATGGGACATCGCGCGGTCGTCGCCCGCGATCGTCGCGATTCCGTACGCGACTCGCGTCGCACTCGAGCGCACGTACGCGGAGCAGTCGCGGCTCGACGGCTTCGGTACGTCCGTGGTCGCGGATCTCCACGTCGCGAGTACCGACCGCACCCCCGATTTTCTGCTCGCGGCGATCTCGCTGACGCTCGACGCCGCCGACATCGTCGCCGCGGAGGATCGGCTACACGCGCTCTACAGGGCGGACCTCGCCGCGTTACGCTGACGCGCTATTCGCTCGGTCCGCTGCGCGCGATCGAGGAGCGATTCGTAACGACCGGCCTGTGGTGCGTTGCTGCGAGCCGTTCGTACGCGATGCGCCATCACACGCGTTTCGGCGGGGACTGCGCTGCCCTCGATGTCGGGACGATTCGGATGCACGGCCGATCTTCCGCTCATATCCGTCGCGCCGACGCGCGAGCACGATCGCCGTTCGGCGGCTTTCCGGCTCGCGCGATTGCCGTCGTCGCTCGGTACGCCTTAACCCTCGAACGGGACGCCGTCGGCGGCTGGGGCGCGGACGCGGCCGAGGATGCCGGTGAGGGCGACGAGCGCGGCGAGATACGGCAATGCCTGCATGAGTTCGCTCGGGACGCCCGCGCGCTGCAGCGTGAACTGCAGCGCTTCGAGCGAGCCGAACACGATCGCGGCGCCGGTCGCGCCGAGCGGCGTCCAGCGGCCGAAGATGACGGCCGCGAGCGCGATGAAGCCGCGGCCCGCGGTCATGCCGTCGGAATAGATATCGAGCTCGCCGAGCGATAGGAACGCGCCGCCGAGCCCGGCGAGGGCGCCGCCGATCGCGGTCGCGACGAGACGCACCGTGCGCGGATCGATACCCGCCGATCGCACGGCGTACGGATTTTCGCCGGACGCCCGCAGGCGAAGTCCCCACGCGGTCGCATCGAGCGCGACGTGCAGGATCGCGGCGCACGCGAGCGCGGCGAGAACGAGCGCGATCTCGCCCGGGCGGCCGAGGGCGCGCACCTCGGGCGAGGCGCCCGGCTGCCCGAAGACGACGACGATCGCGAACGCCGTCCCGCCCGCGGCGACGAGATTGAGCCCCGTCCCCGCGACGATCTGATCGACGTCGAAGCGCGTCGCGGCGAGGCCGAGGATCGCGCCGAGCGCGGCGCCCGCGAGCACGCCCGCCGCGAGCCCGAGCAGCGGACTGCCCGTCCAATACGAGACGGCGACCGCCGCGAACGCGCCCGACGTGAGCGCGCCCTCGAGTGCGATGTTGAGGATGCCCGCGCGTTCGCAGACGACGCCCGCGAGCGCCGCGAAGACGAGCGGCGTCGCCTTGACGAGCGTGAGGGCGATGAAGTCGACGATCGCGTTCACGCCGAGCGCACCGCCTGCGCGCCGGTCGCGACGTAACGCCGCGCGGAGAGCGCGAGGATCGCGAGACCTTCGACGAACGTGATCGTGTCTTTGGGGACGTGCGCGATCGCCTGCATCGTCAGGCTTCCGCTCTGCAGGATGCCGAACGCGAACGCTGCGATTACGATGCGCGGCGGATCGAGTTCGCCGACGAGCGCGACCGCGATCGCGATGAAGCCGTATCCGGGCAGCAGCCCGACGTTGAAGCGGTGAAGTATTCCGGTGACGATCGTCGCACCGCCGAGCCCCGCGATCGCGCCCGAGATCGTCATCGCGACGAGCGCGGTGCGGCCGAGATCGATCCCCGCGCGGCGTGCGGCTTCGGGTGCCGCGCCCGCGGCGCGTAATTCGTAACCGAACACCGTGCGCGCGAAGAGCCACCACAGGAAGGCCGCGAGCGCGATGCCGATCGGGAGCGCGACGCTGAGCCGGGTGCCGTCGAGAACGACCGGCAGCCACGATGCTGGCGGCAATTCCGCGGTCTCGGCGCCGTACGTTCCGCTTCGGTGGAGCGGCCCGGTGACGAGATAGCGCGCGAGCAACACCGCGAGGACGTTGAGCATGAGCGTCGCGATCACTTCGTTGCCTCCGAATCGCGCGCGGACGACGCCCGCGATGCCGCCCCACACGGCGCCGCTCGCGGCCCCCGCCGCGAGGATGACGGGGATCGCGACGAAGCCGGGCGCGCCGAACGCGGCGCCCGCGAGCCCCGCCGCGAGGCCGCCGACGAGCATCTGGCCCTCGGCGCCGATGTTGAAGAGGCCCGCGCGAAACGCGAACGCGACGGCGAGCGCCGGAAAGAGGAGCGA
>CAZZZK010000182.1:0-5571 GCA_964658555.1 Vulcanimicrobiota bacterium
ATCTCGTCGAGCGCGACGGCGTCGGGCCCTTCGTGCGACGCGCGTTCGGCGTTCTCCGCGAAGGCGCGCACGTTCGCGACGAGCCGCGTCCGGGCGATATCGAGATCCGGAGATTCCGCGAGCCGTTCGCGCGCGTAGACGCGAGCCGATTCGTAGAAGCGGAAGCGCGTCGCGCCCGGTGCGGCGTCGTCGAGGGTGACGAGCGACTGATCGATAAGCGACGCGAGATCGGCTTCGACGGCGCGGCGATCGTCCGCCGCCGCGGCGCCTTCGACGATCGCCGCGGCGCTCTCGAGCGTCCACGACCCGCCGAAGACCGCGAGCATGCGGAAGAGGCGGCGCTGACGATCGCCGAGCTGATCGTAACTCCACGAGATGACGGCGCGGAGCGTGTGCCGGTGGCGGTCGCGGCGCTGGCCGCCGACGAGGATGCGGAAGCGGTGTTCGAGGCGGCGCGCGAGATCGGCGGGCCGCAGCACGGTGACTTTCGATGCGGCGAGTTCGATCGCGAGCGGCAGCCCGTCGAGCGCGCGGCAGATCTCGATGACGGCCGGAACGTCCTCGTCCCGCAGCGCGAAGCGCGTGTCGAGCGCCGCGGCGCGTTCGCAGAAGAGGGCGACCGCATCGTACCCGAGCGCCTCGTCTCGCGAGGTCACGTTCGCGGGCGGCAGGGCGAGCGGCTCGACGCGCACCTCCGCCGTCTCCGCGAGCGGCAGCCGTTCGCGGCTCGTCGTGAGGATCCGGACGTTCGGGCAGTTGATCGCGACCGGCAGGACGGCGGCGGCGACCGCCCCGCCCAGGCGCTCGCAGGTATCGATGATGAGCAGGGCGCTCCGTTCGCGCAGCCAGGCGGCGACCGCGTCCGCGATCGGGATGCCGGGAGCTTCCGCGATGCCGAGCGCCGCCGCGATCTGGCTCGCCACGAGCCCGGCGTCGACGATCGAGCCGAGGTCGACGAACCACACCCCGTCCGGAAAGCGGCGCTGCGCGGCGTGGCCGATCGCGATCGCGAGCTGCGTCTTCCCGACGCCGCCCGGGCCGATCAGCTCGACGACGCGCCGCGTCTCCAGCAGCGCGGCGACGTCGCGCAAGATCGTCCGGCGTCCGATCAGGCGGACGAGCTGCTGCGGGACGTTGCCGGGCTCGTAGGCGCGCGTGCCGAGCGGAACGTCGATGCGCGGCAGACCGGGCGCCTGCAATTCGAAGACGCGCTCTCGGCCATCGAGCCCGCGCAGGCCGTACGAACCGCGATCGACGAGCGCGTAGCCCGGGTCGAGCCGTTCGCCCGCGGCGTGCGCGAAGGCGGCCGACGTGAGGATCTGCCCGCCGACGCCGAGTTCGGCGATGAGCGCCGCCCGCCCGACGGCGGTGCCGACGTAATCCTGTTCGCGACGCTCGGCGAGCCCGATGTCCAGCGCGACACGGACGCGTAGACTCTCGACGATACCGAAATCTTCGTTCGCGAGCGAGCGCTCGATCTCGACCGCCGCATCGACGGCCGCGGCCGCGTCGTCGAACGCCGCGCAGAAGGCGTCGCCCGCGGTTCGGAAGATCGAGCCGCCCGCCGCTTCGATCGTCGCGCGAAGGATCGCATCGTGCCTGCGTAGCGCGACGGTCATCGCCTCGGGCCAACGCTCCCAACGCGTCGTCGAGCCTTCGATATCCGTGACGAGAAAGACGACCGTGCTCTGCGCGCGGACGCCGGCAACCGCGACGACCTCCGCGACTCCCATCACGCAATATTCCCTGAGTGGAGGACGCCTCCCGTCGCCCGTTCAGCGGCCGGCGACGATCTCCCGAACCGCCGCGACGATCTCGTCGTCCGGGACGGCCGTCGTCGCATCGCCGACCACGAATTCCCAGCGCCACTGCGCCGGCACGGTCGTCGCCTTCAGCGGGCCGCGCAGGAGGAGGAAGCCGCGGTCTCGCGCGATCGCGTGCGACCGCGCGAGAAGCGTCTCGCCGTCGCCCGTCAGATAGACGTGGAAGGTGTTCGTCTGCGGCGGATCCGGAACGACGGACACCCCCGCGACGGTTCGGAGCGCGCTCGCGAGCCCGCGCGCCCGCCTCCGGTACGCCGCCATCTTGCCGACGTTGCGCTCGAAGGCGAAGGCGGCCGAGAGCGCGAGCGGCGCGATCGTGACGAGCCGGCCGCCGTGCCGGTGCTGCCAGACGCGAGCGCGCGCGACGAGACCCGCATCGCCCGCGAGCATCGCGCCCGCCATCGCGCCGAGACCCTTGTAGAACGAGACGTAGACGCTGTCGAAGCGCGACGCGATCTCGGCGTGCGAGCGCCCGTACTCGGGCGCCGCTTCCCACAGCCGCGCGCCGTCGAGGTGGACGGCGATCCCGCGCTCGCGCGCGACGGCGAGGAGTTCCTCGAGCGCCTCCCACGCGGGCAAGAGCGCGCCGAGCTCGCGCTGCGGCAGCTCGACGAGCAGCGCCGCGACGGGGTCCGCGAGCGCGCGAACGTCGCCCGGCGTCATCAGGCGTGCGGCGTCCCCGACGGCCAGCGCGCGGAGGCGGTGCAGGAACGCGTACGCACGTGCCTCGTGGATCTCGAGGTGGCAGAGCGGGTGGAAGGCGATCGTGCGGTTCCCGCGGCGCTCGCTCCAGATGCGCAGGGCGATCTGCTGCGCCATCGTCCCCGACGGCATGAAGACCGCCGCCTCGTGACCGAGCTCAGCGGCGATGCGCGCTTCGAAGGCCGCGAGACGGTCGCCCGTGCCGTACGAGTCGAAGGCGAGATCCTCCGGCGTTTCGTCCGCGAGCGCACGCAGGGCGTGCGCGACGCTCTGCGGCGGATGGTGGGTCGCGAATCGCGTGCACGCGGCCCGAACCCGGGCGATCTCGTCCGGCGTCACGCGGCCGCGCGGCTCACGCGCGTCTAGCGGCGCAGGCCGAGATCGGCGATCAGCTTACGATAGCGCTCGAGGTCTTTTTTCTGCAGGTAGCCGAGGAGGCGCCGGCGCTGACCGACCTGCATGAGCAGACCGCGGCGGCTGTGGTGATCCTTCTTGTGGATCTTCAGATGCTCGGTGAGCTGATTGATCGAGGACGTGAGGACCGCGATCTGGACGTCGGCGGAGCCGGTGTCGCCCGGCGTCCGGCCAAATTTTTCGGAGAGTTCGAGCTTCTGTTCTTTGGTGATCGGCACGGTGAAAAGGCTCCTCGAGCAGGATCGTCTCGCTTCGGCTCCAGTCGACGCGCATTCACGCGAACCGGGCCGGCGACCGACGGATCATACCAGAGCGGGGCTACTGCGGCAAGGCGCTGCGGAGCGCGCTTCGCAACAGGCCGAGGTAGGGCTCGTCGCGTCCGCTCGCCTCGAGGTGTTCGAGCGCCGCGAGCGCCCCGCGGGCGGTCGCTTCCGGAAGCGCGACGACCGTCTTGCCCGCGAATTCGTTATCGAGCCGCTCGAAGGCACGTTTGGCCATGTTCGCCTGCCCGAAGGAATAGGCGTGGTGGCTGGCATTTCCGAGGATCTCGTACTCGGAGGCGAGCCAGGCGCGATAGTCGGAGAGCATGTAAACCTCCTTCGCTGCGGCGAACGAGCCCCGCTGCCATGTCATTCGTAAAAGTCGGCGCCACCGCCGAGATCGCCCCGGGCCAGGCCAAGGCCTACATCGTCGGAGATCGCGAGGTCGCGGTCTTCAACGTCGACGGCGCGTTCCACGCGATCGAGAACAGCTGCCCGCACCAGGGCGGCCCGCTCGCCGAGGGCTTCATCGACGGCCCGATCGTCACGTGCCCGTGGCACGCGTGGTGCTTCGACGTGCGCGACGGCTCGATGACGCTCGGGGATTACTCGACGGTCGACGCGTTCGACGTGCGGATCGCCGGTTCCGAGATCGAGGTCGCCTCCGAACCGCGTACGTAGAGCGCCTCGGGGAGATCGCTCGGGCGGCGGCAGCCGCTCGCGAAGCACGCGATCCGCAGGCCCGCGATCATCAGCTCGATCTCGGTCGAGACGGCTTCCGCGGAGTGCGTCGCCGGTTCCAGGAACGGCAGCGCCGCGCCCGCGAGGTTCGCGCCGAGGGCGATCGCCTTCGCGACGTCGATCCCGGTGCGGACGCCGCCGCTCGCGACGATGACGGCGTGCGGGAACGCGAGGCGCAGATCGCGGGTCGCCTCGGCCGTCGGATAGCCCCATCCGCCGAACGTCTCCGCGAGCCGCTCGCGGTCGGGGTCGCCCGAGCGCCGGCCCTCGACGCGCGCCCACGACGTGCCGCCCGCGCCCGCGACGTCGATCGCCGCGATCCCCGCGTCGAGCAGACGCCGAGCCGTGCGCGGCGAGATGCCGGCGCCGACGCTCTTCGCGATGACCGGGACCTCGAGGCGCGCGCAGATCGCGGCGATCGGGCGCAGCAGGTCGCGAAAGTTCGTATCGCCGCTCGGCTGCAGTGCCTCCTGGAGCGGGTTGAGATGCAGGTAGAGGCCGTTCGCGCCGACGTTCTCGACCGTCCGCCTGGCGTCGTCGACCGTCACGCCGTAGTTGAACTGCACGGCGCCGAGGTTCGCGAGCAGGACGACGTTCGGCGCGACGGCGCGCACGTCGTACGTACGCAGCAGGTCGGGCGCTTCGAGCGCGGCGCGCTGGCTGCCGAGGGCGAACGCGATCCCGGCGCGTTCGGCGGCGACCGCGAGCCGCTCGTTGATCGCGCGGGCGCGCTCCGTGCCGCCGGTCATCGACGAGATGAGTAGCGGCGCGGCGAGCGCGTGGCCGAAGAACGTCGTGCGTAGGTCGACGTCCGCGAGCGCGCACTCGGGCAGCGCCTCGTGGCGCAGGCGTACGTTCGCGAAGCCGGCGCCGACGTGCGAGGCGACGTCGTCTTCCAGGCAGACGTCGAGGTGGCGCGATTTCCGCGCCTCGATCTCTCGTGCTCCCACGGGCGTTGCGTCCGGCATGGGCGAAGCGAGTCCGCGTCGACGGCGCGGTATTCCTACTTTTGGCGGGCCGCGCGCCCGACGAGCCGGTACGGAGCGATGGGGATGACGGCGAAGAATGCGGCGGCCTGGGACGGCCGGGCCGGAACGGCGGGCGGCGAACGCTTCGCCGCGGCGCTGCGCGCGCTGCTCGCCGAACGCGAGCTCGACGCCGCGGCCTTCGCGTCGGCGGCCGACGTCGCGGCCGATCGCACGGCGGCGCTCCTCGCGGGCGACGAGCGGGCCACGATCGCCGAGCTCGCGCGGTTCGCCGCGGCGCTGCGGCTCCCGGCGTTCGCGTTCTTACAGCGCGCGGGCGTGCTCTCGCTCGAGGTCTACGCGTTCGGGCTCGATCCGCTGTTCTTCTTGCCGCCGGGGACGGTGCGGCACGACGCCCGGATCTACATGCGCGAGATCAATCCGCGCCACGCCGTCCCCGAGCGCGATATGTTCGTGCGCAATCCCGTGCTCAAGGCGCTCGCCGGCGACGACGTGCTCGATC
Organism: Vulcanimicrobiota bacterium; assembly: GCA_964658555.1. GTDB lineage: Bacteria > Vulcanimicrobiota > Vulcanimicrobiia > Vulcanimicrobiales > Vulcanimicrobiaceae > CAZZYZ01. The sequence goes on from CAZZZK010000182.1 coordinate 5,429, forward strand.
CGCTCGGCCGCCTCGAGCTCGAGCTGACGTATCTGCTGCGCGCCGCGGCGCAGGCGACGGGTGGCACGCTGTGAGCGTCGCACGGATCGCGGCGCTGCGTTCCGCGGCGGCCGCGGCCGTCGCCGCGGCGGCGCTGCTGCTCG
>CAZZZK010000183.1:0-5547 GCA_964658555.1 Vulcanimicrobiota bacterium
GGCGTCGGCGTCGGCGGCGGGGTCGGCGGCGTCGTATATTGACCCGAACCCGGCGGCGTCGGTGTCGGCGTCTCCGGCGCCGCGCTCGGCTGGGGCGCGAACGACGGGCACGAGAACGGCGTCGTGACGATCGGGCTGGCTACGATCGTTTCGGGCATCGCGGTCGGCGGTGCGGTACTCGTCGAATAGTAGACGCGGCCTTCGAGCGAGGCTTTCACGGCGCTGCCGAGCGGCGTGCACTGCAGCAACTGCCCGACGTCTGGCGAGCGGAAGAAGTTCTGCGCCGCGATCACCTGAACGACGCTCTGATTGTTGAACGTTCGGCTTTGCAGATAGCCGCCGGTCGGTACCATACCGCCGAGCTTCATCCAATCGTCCTGCAGGATGATCGTCTGCGACGTCCCCTTGTTCAGCGTCGTGACGCCGGATGCGCAATCGTAGGTCGGCGCGCCGACCGGCTGCCAGAACGGCGCGCGGCCGGTCGTCGTCTGCGCGTCGTCGGCTTCGGGGCATCGTTTGAGCGAGACGGGCGATTGAGAATCGATCGTCGTGTAGACGGAGTAGAGCGAGTAGGAGCGGTACGGATCGATCTTCGCGTTGACCATCCCGCCGTATCGCACGCCGAGCTGGACGCGTTCGCTCGCCGCGCTCTGACGCACCGCGTACATGATCCCGAAGAGGCCGAAGAGGAAGAGCGGCATCATGATCGCGGTCTCGAAAACCGCTTGGCCGCGATAGCGATCGTTCGAGCGCATCACGGGCACGCCGTCGCGATCGAGACGGCGCCGCCGAACGGCGCGATCGGGATCGCGCCCCACCAGCCGACGTGCGCGCCGAGTTCGTTGCCGTAGATCGGCGCGTCGAACACCGAGGCGTTGACGTACGCGGTCGTCGCGTTGCCGCCGTACGCCGTCGTGTAGAAGTCGTGATCGTACGGCGGCCCTTGGCCCGAGAGGGGATTCGTCGTGCCGTGAACGTTCGTATCGGATTCCGTCGGCTGGAAGAAGTCGGGCAGGTGATTCGGGTTCATGACGGCGCCCGGCTGGAGCCAGTCTTCGGAGACCATGACGTTCGTCGCCGCCGCGCGGCCGATCGCATAGTACGGCTGGAACTTGAACGGCCCGACGGCCGGGATGATCGGCGGCACTTTCGCGCACGTCACGATATCGACCTTAACGGGTGCCCAGAGGCCCGTATATTCGGAGTCGGGCTGGGCGATGATGGCCTTATGACTCAGCCCGGGGATGAGGATGCCTTGAGCGTCCTCTTCGACGGCTTGCAGTCCGTCGCGCTGTGCCGTACCGCCGGGGGCGACCGAGTAGGTGAAGCCGCAGTCGCCGCCGCCCGCTTTGACCGTCGCCGAGGTCGCGGTCGACTGATTGCAGGCGGTCGCCGTATTGAGCTGCGCCATGATCGCCGCGGAGTCGGTCTTCCAATTCGTGTACGTCGCGAGGTACGAGATGTCGTTGAGGTATTTCACGTCGATCCCGTAGCGATTGACGGCGCGCATATAGTTCATGCGTAGATCGATGTAGTTGCGCATGCACGTCCCCGGGCTCGTCGACAGGTCCTGATAGAGCAGCGTGCTCATCGAACAGCCGCCGCTGCGATCGATCGAGAGCAGCATCGCGTCGAGCAGCGACCGGACGCGGAATTCTTCCACGTTCGATGCGTAGAGCGCGGCCGTCATCATGTTCCAGCGTTCCGATTGGACGGAGGCGAGCGCCTGGGCGGCGGAGTCCGCGGCGTTCTGCGCGCGGATCTGCCAGCGAACCGAATTCGCGTAATTCATCGCGAGGAACATGAGCGCGAGCGTCGTGATGATGCCGGCCGCCCACATCGGCAGTACTTGGCCGCGATCGTTCGTGCGCATCAGCAGCCCGCCTCCGGAGACATCTTGTAGAGAATCGGCTCCGTCTCGTTGCCGGGCGCGTAGCCTTGCTGGACGTGCCGGTCCCACGCGTAGACCTGATCGATCAGCGGGCTCGCGACCGGGCCGAGACCGACGTACGCCGAAAAATCGGTGACGTTCGCCGCCATCTGCACGTTGATCGTCGTCTCGTAGGTCTTGTAGAGCGCCAAGAGATCGGAATATCCGGCGAAGAACGTCGCGAGCTTCGCGTAGGTGCGCTGATGGCACGCCATCTGCTGGAAGGTCGATGCGTACGCGCCGCCCGAGACGCCGCCCGTCGTGATGCCCCAATTATCGACGTCGAGGTATTCGCCGACGCCGAGGGAGAGAAAGTCGAAATCCATCGCGCCGCAGGTCGTCCACGGCTGACGGGAATTGCAGTGTTCGAGGTAGTTGAAGCCGACGTAGTAGGGCGGCGTATTCTCGCCGTTCTTGAAATAGTCGACTTGAAAATTCGAGGGAGCGGTCGATGCGCCGCACGACGACGCGGAATTCGAGACGTTGTAATGGGCACCGCACTCTTTGTAGTACGGCTCCTGCGCGACGCCGTTCACGCCGACCTGACGGTTGAAGAGCTTCATGATGCCCGTCGTGCCGCCCTTATTGACCGTGCTCTGATAGAGCGTCGGCTGGATCGTCGTCGATCCGCCGTGACGCTGCGTGTACGAATTCGCCTTCTCGGTCGCGTTCGTCGAGTTGTAGCCGTAGTCGACCGGGACCGTCGCGCTCGGCTGCGGTGCCGGCATCGAGACGTTGACGATGTCGCCGTTCGTCACTTGCGAGAAGATCTGCGACGTCTCGCCGTTCGGGTTCGTATCCCCGAGCGCGTAGCCGCGCGCGTTGACGAACGACGCGGCATCGACCGTCACTTGCAGGAAGCCGAGCACGCCGATCTGGACGCTGAAGAGGATCAGCGTCAGCACGGTCCCGACGACGATCGCCGTCTCGACGACGACCGCGCCGCGCTTCGCCCCGGCGTTCTTCGGAATCATCAATTCGGCAACACGGGCAGAACGGGAAGCGCGGGCGGCGCCGCGGCCGGAGCCGTATTCGACTTGGACTGGTAGCTCGTCATCCGCGCTTGATCGTTCGTCGCCGACGTCGTCGCCGCGGTGCCGACGTAGTTGATCGCGACCATCATGCCGAGCGTCAGGACGGTCATCACGAGCGCGTAATCCACGAGGGCGTTTCCCGAGTCGTCTTTCGCGCAGCGTACAAACGCACGAAGTCGAGCCTTCCATAAAGCGAGCACGTCGATTCCCATCCTTGCGGCCACGGATCGCCCGGATGGCGACCTTCCTTACCTATTACGGCTAGGCGGGACTCGTGGTGCATTGCGATGGCTCACCATCGCACGAGGGCTACTTGGTGAGGATTGTGGGGGTCATCACGAACACCACGTCGGTGTCCGTCTTGTTGTACGTCGTGTCGCGGAAGAACTGACCGAGGATCGGAATCTCGCCGAGGATCGGGAATTTCACGATGTTCTTCTGCTCGATGCGGCGGATCAGGCCGCCCATGATGATGCTCTCGCCGCTCTGCGTCACGACGTCCGTCGAGAGTTTGCTCGTCTTGAACGCCGGGATCGTGAAGCCGTTGATCTGGATGCCGTCGGCGAAATCGAGATCGGAGACTTCCGGCGCGATCTTCGTTTCGACGGCGCCGCTGCCGAGGATCGTCGGCGTCACGGCGAGCTGCACGCCGAACTGCTTGTAATCGATCGAGACGGTTCCGAGGCCGTTGGAGACGGGGATCGGGATCTCGCCGCCGACGAGGAACGTCGCTTCCTGACCCGGTGCCGCGACGAGATTGGGCGAGGAGAGCAGCTTCGCGTGGCCGGTCGATTCGAGGACGTCGAGCGTCGGCGCGAGCGCGCTCACCGCGCCGAACCCGCCGATGCTCAGCGGATTCATACCGGTTTGCGGAGCGTGATTCTGCAAGGCGACGATCGATTGCGAATTACCGATCGTGAAGTTGCCGTTGGGGTAGATCTGGCCGGGGATCGCGGTCTGCAGCCGGATGCCGAGCTGGTTCGCGGCGGTCCGGTCGACCTCGAGCACGTACACTTTGATGTCGACTTGGCTCGTCGTCTGAATGCCGAGGCGATCGACGACTTTGCCGTCGCCGCGCAGGTAGCCGCCGGCGAGCGTCTTCACGCGATCGAGCACCTGCTGTTCCTGCTGCTTATCGCGCACCGATCCGCTGACGACGACGTTGCCCGACGAATCGAGATCGGCGCGGACGCCGCCGCCGGTCGTGATCTTCGCGACTTCGTCTTGCAGATTGCCGAGCGGCTTGCTCACGGTGACGAGGTTGATGACCTTCCCGTCGCCCGTCGCGGCCGCTCCTTGATACTTGAGATCGCCGACGTGGTTGAGCACGTCCATCACGCGGTTGTACGCGGCGGCATCGGGCACGGTGCCGCTGACGATCGTATTCGCACCGAACGTTTGAACGCGAACGTTCGGCTCGGCGATCGCCGTCTGAATCATACGCGCGATCTCGCCGAGGCCGCCTTCGGAGACCGTCACCTCGTAGCTGCGCATCTCGGTGCCCTGCCAGACGAAGACCGTCGTGTGGCCGGCGGCCTTGCCGTTGACGACGACGGAGTTGCGGCCGATCGGCACGACGCCCGCGACCTTGCTGTCGCCGACGGCGATGCGGACGACGTCGTGTGCCTTGATGACGGCCGAGTGGCCGGTTTCGATCGAGATGATGCTCGAATCGTCGGCGCGTGCGACGAAGCCCGAGGTCATGCTCGCCGCAGCGACGACGGAAACGGCGCTGCGGAACGTGCGGGTCATATTCACGAGATCATCCTAAACTCTGAAGCGCGCGAGTTCGAAAACACAGACATAGCAGTGTTATCGGAAGCAAGTTTGTGTAACTGAGCACGCACTGCAACGTAAGGACAAGCGTGAAGAAGAGCACGAGATTACTCGGTGCGATCGTCGTTTCCATCATCGCGCCGAGCGCGGCCGCGCTCGCCGCGGATACGCAGCCGCAGCCGCTTGCGCACGTCGCGCACAAACTCAACCTACAGTATTCGTATCTCGAGAACGAAGATGCGGTTCTGTTGACGGGCCACGGATTGACCGTTACGGTACGGCCGGGTTCGCCGTTCTTCTATAACGGATCGCGCGTCGAGCCGGTCGCGGGCGGCATGCCGACGTTTCGCGACAACGACGTCTACGTGCCCGTCGCATTCGTTCATCAGTTAAGCGCCCTCGAGCGCGCTTCCGATGCGATGCTCGGCGTGACGCACCGCGCGAAGCAGCCGGCGATGGGAACGCTCGCGGCGGAAGCCGCGGCGCCGCCCGCCGAACGGCACGCGACCTCGGTCCGGCTCGCGACGATCCGGGGCACGGAAAACCTGCGCGTCTTCGGGACGGCGACACCGGGTGCGCTCGTCTCGATCGTCCTCAAGGCCGTCTCGTCACCCGACGTGCCGACGGTCTTCCTCGGCCGGTCGTTCGTCGAAGCGACGGATAAGGGCACGTTCGAGACGACGCTGCCGATGGCGCCCGCCTACTTCAACGGCAGCGTCTTCGTCGCCGAGGCCTCGGGGATCGACGACGTCGATCCCGTCACGACGCACTTCGCACCGCCGCTGCGTTGACGGTCGCGCTCGCCGG
>CAZZZK010000184.1:0-5501 GCA_964658555.1 Vulcanimicrobiota bacterium
AGCCGCATTCCCACCGCATACGCGTCCGGGCTGACGCGGCCCGATATCGTCTTCGGTTCGCAGATGGAGCGCCACTCGGCGAGCGCCTTCGGCGTCCCGTGCGCCGTCGTTTCGGCGCCCGCCCACATCCTGAACTTCCCGCTCGGCTACGCGCCCTTCGTCGGCTACGAGGGCGCGAATCACATAGGCGATCTCGTCAACCAGACGCAGGTGCTCGGCCTCGAGCATCACCTCATCGAGACGTTCGGCCCGCGCGGTCAAGGCCGCTTCGCGGAAGCCGCACCGGAGCCCGAGACCGTCCCCGGCTACGCCTCGAACGGCAACGGCGCCGCGGCCGCCTCCGGCGCATCCGCGGCGTCCGGTAGCGCGGCCGCATCCGGCGACGGCGCCGCGAACGCGGCCGACGGCGAGCCCGTCTGGGACGCGGCGGCGGAGAAGCTGCTCGGCCGCGTGCCGTTCTTCGTCCGCAAGAAAGCCCGCGCGAACGTCGAGCGCTACGCGCGCGAGAACGCGATCGCGACGATCGACGAATCGGTGCTGTTGCGCGCGCGGGAGCACGTCGGTGGCTGACTCCGAAACGCTTCTGCCGCCGCAGCATCCCGCACCGCCGCCGCGCGACGTGCCGGCGGCGACGCCGCTGCGCGATTCCGCGCGCGCGACGATGGAGACGGTCGGCAATTTCGGCGCGATGATGCTGCCGTTCGCGAGCCGCGAGACCGGCGCCGCGCGCATCAACGCCTCGCTGCGCACGTTCGCGAAGCCCGGGACGTGGTTCGCGCCGATGTGGGCGATGCTCGTCGGTTGCGTCGCGGGCGGCGCGGTCTGGACGCCGGGCTCGGTCGGCAAGGTGCTGCTCGGCATGATCCTCGCGGGGCCGCTGCTGTGCGCGTTCTCGCAGGTGACGAACGACTGGTTCGATCGCGACGTCGATCGCATCAACGAGCCGGACCGGCCGACCGCGGCGAACCTGCTCGCGCCCGTCACCGTGCTCTCGATCGCCATGGGCCTCGCGATCGCCGCGCTCGGGCTCGCGCTCTCTCTCGGGCATCCGGTCTTCCGGCTCGCGCTCGGCGGGCTCGCGCTCGCCCTCGCCTACAGCGCGCCGCCGCTGCGGCTCAAAGCGCGCAACGGCTGGATCGCGAACGCCGCCTGCGCGTTCGCCTACGAAGGCTTCGCGTGGGTCGCGGGAGCCGCGATCTTCGGCCGCATCACGACGGGCACGGTCGTCCTCGCGACGCTGTACTCGCTCGGCTCGCACGGGTTGATGACGCTCAACGATTTCAAGAGTTACGAGGGCGATCGCACGCTCGGGCTGCGCTCGCTCCCCGTCATGCTCGGTCTGGGCGGCGCGCTTCGCGCGGCGTTCGCGTTCATCGACGCCTTCCAGCTGCTCGCGATCGCCTACGTGCTCTCGCACCGCATGTGGCTCGCGGGCGGCGCGATCGCCGTGCTCTTCGCCGTTCAACTGCCGATGCAACGGCGTCTCGCGACCGATCCCAAGGGGATCGCCCCGTGGTATTGTGCGAGCGCCATCCCGCCGTTCGTGTGGGGCATGCTCGTCGCCGCACTCGCCGTTCGTTCTGGAGGTTTTTAGCGTGTCGAACAATCCTAACGTCATCGTCGTCGGGGCGAATATCGGCGGAAGCGTCGCGGCGGGCGACCTCGCGGCGAGCGGCGCGAACGTCGTCCTGCTCGAGCGCGAGCTCAAGCGCAAGAAACCGTGCGGCGGCGCGATCCCGCCGAAGGCGATGACGGAGTTCGGCATCCCGGCGCACATCATCGAACGCAAGACGACCCGCGCGGTCATCATCGGGCCGAGCGGCAGCACGGTCGAGATGGACGTGCGCGGCACGAAGGCGCGCGAGAACGACTACATCATCATGGTCACCCGCGAAGTGCTCGACCGCGCGATGCGCGAGAAGGCGCAGACCGCGGGCGCCGATCTGCGCGAAGCGACGTTCGTGAGTCACGAGAACAACCCCGACGGCACGGTGAACGTAAAGGTGCGCTACAAGGGCGGCCGCGAGGAGACCCTGCACGCCGACGCCCTGGTCGGCGCCGACGGCGCGGGCTCGGCGGTCGCGAAATCGTGCGGCCGTCCCGCGATCAAGCACGCGTCCGCGATCCAAGAACGGCTGATGCTCCCCGCGGACGCGATGAAATATTACGAGGACCGCGCCGAACTCTATCTCGGCGACGACGTCTCGCCCGATTTCTACGGCTGGATCTTCCCGAAGAGCGATCACGTCGCGGTCGGCACCGGCTGCCGCCCCGAGCACGCGAACCGGTCGTACGCCTTCCTCGAAGGCGTGAAGAAGCGTGCCGGCGCGAAGCTCGCCGGCTCGTCGCGCATCCTGCTCGAGGGGCATCCGCTGCCGATGCAGCGCTATAAGAAACTCGTGTACGGGAGAACGCTGCTCGTCGGGGATGCGGGCGGGATGGTCGCCCATACGTCGGGCGAGGGCATCTACTTCTCGATGGCCGCCGGCCGCATGGCCGCCCAGACGCTGATGGCGCACTTCGGCGATCCGAAGATGGCGCTCGAGCGCTACGAGAAGGCGTGGCAGAAGCGGTACGGCGCGATGTTCGATTTCCTCGAAGTCCTCGAGAAGTATTCGTATCGCGGCAACCGTAACCGCGAGTTCTTCGTCGATATGTGCGATACGCCGGAAGTCCAGACGCTGACCTTCGACAGCTACCTCTTCAAAGAGATGGCGAAGGTGATGCCGACCGTCCACGCGCGCATGGCGATTCACGGCGTCAAAGCGGCTGTGAGGAATTGGATGAAGCCGCGTACGCCGATCGCGGACGCCCCGCCCGCCATCACCGCGAAACAGGCGGTCGCGGCGACCAAGATGGCGATCGCCGACGGCGTCGGCGTCGACGACCGGGCCTACGTCAATGCGGGCTAAGGCCGCCGTTACGCGGATCGCGGGCGGCCTCGCGATCTTCGTGCTCGCGCTCGTCGTCTTCACGTACAGCCGGCTCGTCAAAACGGTCGCGATCGTCGAAAGCGCCGCGAACTACGCCGGCTTGATGGAAGAACCTCGACGATAGGACGCTAGCACGCGATAAGGCCGACCGCGATAACGTTGCGTCGGCCGTCTCGTATCGCCGCGCGGCACGCACCGCGCGTGCGTACGGCGAATCGTTGCTCGTTACCGGCCGCCGATCGTATCGGACGGCGTTGCCTTACGATCCGCGCGCCGTCCGCCCCGGCGGCTCGTTCGGACGTTCCGGAACTCGCGGATCGGACGCGATACGCTACGTGGGCGTTATCTCGAGCGGCGTCGATTCGGTGAGGCCGCGACGCAGGCGGGCGCACAGCAACGCGTTCTCGAGGAGCGTCGCGACCGTCATCGGGCCGACGCCGCCCGGGACGGGCGTGATCGCGCTCGCGACCGCCGCGGCTTCGTCGTACGCGACGTCGCCGACGATCTTCTTCTCGCCGCTCGCATCGACGACGCGGTTGATCCCCACGTCGATCACGATCGCGCCCGGCTTGACCCAATCGCCGCGCACGAACTCCGGCTTCCCGATCGCCGCGATGAGGATGTCGGCGCGGCGGCAGAGCGCGGGGACGTCCCGCGATTGCGAGTGAACGATCGTCACCGTCGTGTTCGCCAGCAGAAACAACTGCGCGGCCGGGCGTCCGACGATCGACGACCGCCCGAGCACGACCGTTTCGAGGCCGGCGAGATCGGCGCGGACGCTCTGCACGAGCCGCAGGCTCCCGAGCGGCGTGCACGGTACGAGCGCGGGCTTCCCCGAGGCGAGCGCGCCCACGTTCTCGGGGTGAAACCCGTCGACGTCCTTACGCGGGTCGATCGCGCGCAGGACCGCTTCGACGGCGATATGGATCGGCAGCGGTAGTTGCACGAGGATACCGTCGACGGCGTCGTCGGCGTTGAGGCGGTCGACGAGGGCGAGTAGCTCGGCCTGCGACGCCGTCGCCGGAAGGCGGTGTTCCGTCGAGCGGAAGCCGCACGCCGTCGCCTGCTTCCCCTTCGTGCGCACGTAGATCTCGCTCGCGGGGTCCGCGCCCACGAGGACGACCGCGAGGCCCGGGACGGCACCCGTCTCGCGGACGAACGCCTCGACCTCGCCGCGCACGAGCTCGCGCCGCGCCGCCGCAGCCGCCTTGCCGTCGATGATCGCCGCCGAATGCTCGCTCGAAATCGTCACGCCGTCGCCTCTCTCGTTCTCGATCCGCCCGCATATCGGCACCGCCCGAATGCGGGCGGCCGCCGAATGCGGCTCTGCGCTCCTACGATGCGCGAACGGGAAATCCCAGCGTTCGCCCGACGCTTCTCGGCTTGACGCCTCCCCGCGAGCCGTGATACGGTCGAAGCCGCGTCGTCCCTCGAGAAGCCCGGATCTCGCCCTGCGGCGAGTTTTTTTTTAGGAGCCGCATGCCAGCCGTACCGCTTCAGAACATGCAGATCGCGCCGTACTACTGGTTCGACGGTGAGATCCGGCCGCGCGAGCACGTGAGCGTCGACCCGTTCGCGCACGGCCTCCATTACGGGACCGGCGTCTTCGAGGGAATCCGCGCGTACGCGACCGCGCGCGGCGCCGGGATCTTCCGGTTGCGCGATCACATGGAACGGTTCGCGCGATCGGCCGACGTCTATCGGCTCGCACTCGCGTACGACGTCGCGACGATGTGCGAGGCGGTCGTCGCGACGCTCGAACGCAACGAACTCGATTCCGCCTATATCCGGCCGCTCGCGTTCTACGGCGAAAAGACGATCTCGCTCGCCCCGAGCGGGACGTGCCCGACGCACGTCCTCGTCGCGTACCGCGCGCTCAGCAATTACTTCGGCACGGGTCAGGAGAACGGCATCCGCACGACGATCTCGCCGTGGCAGAAATTCTCGTCGAAGGCGATGCCCGCGACCGTGAAGGCGAGCGGCCATTACGCGAATTCCGTCCTCGCGATGCAGGACGCCGCGGCGCGCGGCTTCGGCGAGGCGATCATGCTCAACGACCGCGGCGAGATCGCCGAGGGTACGGGCGAGAACGTGTTCCTCGTCAAGGGCGGCGTGCTGCTCACGAACGACGCCTCGGCGGACATCCTGCTCGGAATCACGCGGGACACCGTCCTCACGCTCGCCCGCGACCGCGGCATCCCGGTCGTCGTCCGCCCCCTCTCGCTCGACGATCTGCTCGGCGCCGACGAAGCGTTCTTCACGGGGACGGCCGCGGAAGTGCAGCCGCTCGCATGCGTGGACGATCGCATCTTCGGCCTCGATCGTCCCGTCGTCACCGAACTGCGCGCCGCCTACGCTCGCGCCATCCTCGGTGAAGACGAGCGCCATCCCGATTGGGTGACGTTCGCGCAGCGCGCTCCGAGCGAGGCGCGGCTCCAAGCACGTTGAGCGCCGAACGCAGGGTGCGCGCCGGAGCGTTCGCGATCTCGTTCGCGGTCGCGGCATTCGCCGCCGGCCCGGCTCCGAGCGCCCGCGCCGACGGTCCGGACGGCGCCGGCGGCGCCGGCG
>CAZZZK010000185.1:0-922 GCA_964658555.1 Vulcanimicrobiota bacterium
GAGTTCGGACGCGCCGCGGCTTCGGCTGCGGCATAGGCGGTGAACCGGTCGCCGAAACCGAGTTCGGAGAGTTCGACCGCCGCGGTCGCCGCGAGCCAGCGATAGCCGAGCGCGTCCCAGATTTCGAAGGCGTCTTCGAACCGCACGCGCGCGACGTCGTGCGTCCCGTCGTGGCGCTCGAGGAGGCCGTCCGTGAAATGCTCGTAGGCGGCGGTGCGCCGGTCGACGCCGGCGAGCAGATGCGGCGCGAGCCGCGTGGCGATGCGCCGGTAGCGTTCGAAGAGCGGACGCGCGCGCGGCGGATCGATCGACGCGACGTGCTTCGCGAGATGGAGCAACGCGAAGCGATCGTCCGTGACGATCGCCTCCCAATCGACGCGCCCGGCGATCTCTTCGGCGCGCGCGATCTCGCCGCGTGCGAAGTTCGCGTCGCCGATCTCGTTGCCGAGAAACGCGCGATCCGCCGTCGCCCAGATCGCGAGGGCGGGCGTCGGTGCGAGTTCCGCGGAGCGCTTGAATTCGCGAAGCGCGCCGACGTGGTCGCCGCGCAGCGCGCGCGACCAGCCGAGGGATCGGACGACGTGATACGCCATCAGCGCGAGATCGGCCGGCCAGGCGTCGATCTCGAGCGCGCCCAGGCGTTCCGCCTCGGCCGCGAGATCGAAGTCGCGCACGAGGAACGCGAGATTCATGTGCAGCGACGCGGAGATCCAGCGATCCGGTACGGCGGCCGCGGCGCATTCGTCGATCGCGCGCAGGAGCAGCCGCAGTTGTTCGCCGTACGCTCCGCGCGATGCGGCGACCATCGCGAGCGTTTGCATCGCACGCGCCCGAGAGAGCCCGAGCGGAACGAGATAGTCGTCGCCGCGCCGGCAGCGGATCTCGAGCACGCCGCGGGCGATCTCGTCCGCGACGGCGAGAT
>CAZZZK010000185.1:932-5471 GCA_964658555.1 Vulcanimicrobiota bacterium
CGCGGCGAAGGCCCGGGCCGCATCGTAGTGATCGAACTCGGCGGCGAGCGCGGGCGATCGCGCGCCGAGTACGAAGCCGTACGCGAGATCGAAACTGCGCTCCGCGGCCGCGAATCGTCCCGTCCGCGATTGGAGGACGCCCCGCAGCAGATGGTATTCGCCTTCGTGACGGCGCGACGGGAAGACGGCTTCGCCCGACGAGACGAGCGCCGCGAGGCCTTCTTCGTAGCGGCCGCGCCTGACGTGCAGCCGGGCCCGCAGCAGCCGGGCCGCGAGGTCGCTCCGGCCGGTCAGCAGCGCGAAGGCGTCGTCCGAGCGGGCATCGCGATACGCGGCGGCCGCTTCGGCGAACGAGCCGAACGGCGGACGTTCCGCTTCGGGCGCTGCCATCCGAAGCGCATTATCGGTCAGTTAGTACGGTACCTGTGCGCTCCGGCCGCGTCCGTGATGCCGCCGTGCGCGTCGAGCGTTCGCGGCCGGTCGATGATCCCGCCGTATGCTTCCGCGGGCCGGCGGACGCCGAGCCCGTGCGAGTCCGCGTACGTGCGCCCGGCGTGAACGTGGAAAGGAAAGAACGAAAAGAACAGGGCGAATACGCCTGCTGCGATGGACATGCGGTGATCCCTACGAGCGGTGAAGAGGAGGCGCGGGTCCGGACGAACGCGCGCCGTCGTACGTATGTGGTCGGCCTCGCGCGTAGCGGCGCTGAGGGCCGCGTTGTAAAGCGGCGCATCTCACAATGAGGGCGAGCGCCTCAAGTCCGGCGATCCGCGCGCTCGCGCTCGCGCTCGCGTCGTGCGCATGGCTCGCTCGCCCCGCACCCGGAACCGCCGCGGAGGCGCCCGCGATCCGTATCGGATCGATCCGGCAACCCGCAACGATCGATCCGATGCGCGGCGGCCAGTACGTCGAAAATTACATCGATGAAGCGATTTTCGACGGCTTGACGGTGATCGACGATCGCGGGCGGGTCGCGCCCGATCTCGCGCAGGCGGTCCCCACGCAACGTAACGGCGGCATCTCGCGCGACGGACGGACGCTGACGTATCGGCTGCGGCCGAACCTGCGCTGGTCAGACGGCGCGCCGCTCACGGCGCGCGACGTCGTCTTCACGTTCGGGCTGCTGCGCGCGCCCGCGACGAACTTTCCGTCGCGCAGCACGTACGACATCGTGGATCGCGTCGACGCGCCCGATCCGCGGACGGTGCGCGTTCGCCTGCACGCGCCCGATGCCGACGCCGTCGCCGAGATCTTCGTCAACGGGCAGAACGGCTCGATCGTCCCCGAACACCTCCTGCGGGGCGTTCGCGATCTCATCCACGATCCGTTCGATACGCACCCGATCGGTTCGGGACCGTACGTTCTCGACCGCTGGGATCGCGGGACGGCGATCTCGTTGCGCGCGAACGCGCGCTACTTTCGCGGGGCGCCGAAGACGTCCGCGCTCACCATGACCTTTTTCGGCGACGCGAACACGCTCGGGCTCGAGCTGCGGACGGGCGCGATCGATTTCGCGCAGATCCCGCCCGCGCTCGTGCCGCAATTCGTCTCCGCACCCGGGCTCGCGCTGCGCTCGGCGCCATCGGCGACGCTCGCCGAGATCCAGTTCAACGTTCGCGCGGCGCCCGTCGACGACGTCCGCGTGCGCCGCGCGCTCGGCCTCGCGATCGACCGCGCGCGGATCGCGGCGACGGTCTTCCACGGCCAGGCCGACGTCGCGAACGGACTCTTGCCGCCGGCGTCGGCCTTCGCACGCGCGAACGGCGCCGCGGCGACGGGAGCCGATCCGCGCGCCGCGGCGGCCCTGCTCGACGCCGCCGGATGGCGCGCGGGGCCGGGCGGGATGCGGAGCCGCGGCGGGGCGCCGCTGCAATTCACGCTCCTCGTCCCGAGCGCGAATCCGACCTATCTCGGGCTCGCCGTCCAACTGCAGGCGGCGTGGCGCGCGCTCGGCGCCGACGTCTCGGTGAACGCACAGCTGAACGACGTGCTGCGCGCGCCGGACGGCCCGCTCGCGCGCGGACGCTTCCAGGCGGTCGTCTCGCCCTTCGGCTTCCCGGTCACGCCCGACCGCACGCAGTTCGTCACGTCGAACGCCTTCCCGCCGTACGGATACGACTACATGCGCTACTCCGACGCGACCGTCGATCGCGACAGCGCCGCGGCGCGCGTCGCGACGGATACGGGGACGCGCGAACGGCTGCTGGCTTCCGTCGAATCGCGGATCCGGGCGGATGCGCCGATCGTCCCGATCGTTTGGACGCGTTACGCGTACGCGCTGCGGGACGGTCTGCGCGGCGTCCGGCCGGAGCCGGTCAACTCCGACCTCTGGAACGCGTACGAGTGGACGCTCGCGCGCTGAAGCGGCGACGGTTGCCGAAGGCGACGCGCGGCCGCGCGCGTACACCGCTGCATGCGTGACGATGCGGGCTCGGTAACGGTCGCCGCCGGCGCGGGGCGGCAAGCGGTCGCGCTCGCGACGGCCCGCGCGATCAAGGAAGCCGCGGCGACGATCGCGAGCGCCGTCGTCTCGCACGGCGATTGCTTCGTCATCGACGCGAACGGGGCGGCGCCGGCGGCGGACCGGCTGCTCGCGTACGACGCGCGCCTCGCGGTCGTCACCGCGATGCTCGATGCCGTCGCACCGTCGGATTCGGAGCCCTCGCGAGCGCCGGTCGCGGACGATGCGGCGGCGATCGCGCGAAAGGCGTTCGTACCGGTCCCGGCATTCGACGTCGCGGGCGCGCTGGGCCGCGCGGGCCGAGGCCTCTCGAGTGCGATCGGACTCTTCGAGAGCGACTACCAGATCGGCGGGACCGATGCGACGCCGGCGGCGGGCGGCGACGACTCGCTGCTCGCCGCGGCCGTCGCGGCGGCGCTCCTCGCGTTGCGCGGAACCGCGCGCGAACCCGTCGTCGCGTTCGCGGCGACGTTCGGTGTCGGCCGTCGCCCGGACGCGCTCGCAGGCGTCGAGCGGCAGCTCGCGGCGCTCGCACGTCGCGCCGCCGCGCTCGAGGCCGAGTTCGCGGCGTGCGGCTCGTCGCTCGCGGAGCGAGCCGCGGCGGCAACGGATGCGGAGGCGGACGTCACGCGCATGCGCGCGCGATGCGACCGGCTCGCGAACGCGCTCGCGGCCGCGAGCGCGTTCTTCGCATGGCTCGCGTCGAACGACGGGCCGGGCGGCACGACGATCCTCGCGCGCGTCGTCGGCGAGCGCGGTGTCGAACTCGCGTCCGCCGCACTCGACGCGCGCGCGACGCACCGCGTCGTGCGGCTCCACGTGAAGACCGAGAACGCGGGCGGAGATTACGTTACGCGCAGGAGTCCGCTCGCGGGTCTGTTCTCCATTCCGTTCTCGGCGAGCGGCGGGGCGACCGTCTCGTACGCGTTGCTGAATCGCGACGGCGACGCGATCGCGGCCGACGTCGTGACGGTGTACGGCGGCCTGGTGCGGCTCGACCGGCTGCGCGACAAGCTCACCGGACGTCCGAACCGCACGCTATCGTAGCCCGGCCGCGCGCATGAACGCCTCGCGCGCGGCGAGAATCGAGCGCGAGCTCGCTCCGCACGTCGAGGTCTTCGTGACGTCCATCCGCTCGTTCGCCGCTTCGTTTACCGCGTTCGTCGCGGCGTTCGCTTTCGTCGCGCCGGGCGCGAACGCGGAGGACGCGCCGTTCACGCTCGACTCCGTGCTCGCCGCGCCGTTCGTCGACGATCTCGTCGCCTCTCCCGGGCGCGACGCGCTCGCGTGGACCGTTCACGAACGCGGCGCGCGCGACGTCGCCGTTTGGAAGGACGGCCGCGTCCGCGAGATCACGCATGCGAACGTCGACGACGGCGAAGAACTCGGCGGCATCTCGTTCACGCCCGACGCGAGCGCGGTCGTCTACGAGCGCGGCGGCTCGGGGCAGGACGGCGGCGGAGCGAATCCCAACCCGCTCGCCCCGGCCAAGCGCGAGCCGCGCAAAATTCTGCTGACCTCGATCGCGAGCGAGTCGACGATCGTTCTCGGGTCCGGCGAGGAGCCCGTCGTCTCGCCGAAGGGCGATCGCGTCGCGTGGATCGCGACCGACGGTGCGGACGAAGGTCGCGTGATGAGCGCGGCGATCGCGACGCGGGACGGCGGCAGAACGTGGACCGCGCGGAAGGCGGCGGTGCTCTTCGACGTCCGGGGCAGCGCGAGCGATCCGCTCTGGTCGCCCGACGGATCGCGCATCGCCGTCTGCGACGACCGCGGCGATCACGCATACGTCGCGATCTACGCGCTCGGGGCGGCGCGCGTGACGTTCGCGGCGCCCGGCTTCTCGAACGATCGAGCCGCGGCGTGGTCGCCCGACGGCTCGCGTATCGCGTTCGTGCGCTTGCCGGGGCGCGCGCAGACGCTCACCTTCTACGATCCGCCGAGCGCGAATCCGCCGTGGTCGATCGTCGTCGCCGATGCGGCGACGGGCGCGGGCGGCGTCGTCTGGACGGCCGATCGCGGCCGCGGCAGCGAGTTCTTCACGGCCGACGGCGTGCGGCCGCTCTGGTGGTCGCACG
>CAZZZK010000186.1:0-5467 GCA_964658555.1 Vulcanimicrobiota bacterium
CAGGAGCTGCGGGCTGAAATTCGCCGCCGACGTGAACACCGGCACGTCGAGACCCGCGTCAAACAGACCGTGGAGGGCCGTTCCGAACGCGGTGCCGTTCGGCAGCGCGAACACCACTTGCGCGCCCGACGCTTTGATCTTCGACACGAGCGCGGCGATCGTCACGTCCGTGAGCGACGGTTCGGGCGGCGCCGTGCCGACGGGCGTCGTCGGCACGAGGTTGGCGGTCCAGATCGGGTCGGCTGGATCGGAGAGGATCAGCGATTTGAGTTGATTCTGCTGCGTCGCGACGCTCTGGATCGCGGAATAGACGCTGTCTTGAAATTCGTTGATCTGTTCGTTCGACTGCACGACGTCGATCGGTGCCGATTGACCGCGCCGTACGAGCCGCGCGTTGGACTCGCTCTGCGCTTTCGCTTGCAGCAGCGAATCTTCTTGGATGCCGACGTTCTTCCACGCGGAGATCAGATTGTCGTATGCGACCGAGACCGAGTCGATCGTGTTGGACGCGGTGAGCAACGCGTTATCGCTCGTGAGATCGCGATTGATCTTCGTGAGCTGCAGCTGTTCGCGATACTGGTCGATCGCGAGGTTGCGCGCGAGCGGCTGGGTATACGAGAGCGCGAACGCGGCTTCGTAGTACGGGTTGTACGTATTGTAGAGGATGTTGTCGTCGATCCGCTGCGCCTGCGTGCTCGCCTGGATGCGGCCGCCCGAGCCGGTTAGCTGCGTCGCCTGGAGCGTCGCACCCGCGGTGACGCGCTCTTCCGGCGCGCCGTTGGGGCCCGTCTGGAGCGCGGAGACGGGGGGCGTGATCGCCACGGTATACGACGGCACGATCTGCAGGTTGAGATCGTAGGCGCCGCGCGCCGTCACGATCTGGTACGCGGCGATGCGCCGGTTGCTCTGCGATACCGCGAGATCGGTGTTGCGCCGCAGCGCCATGCCGATCGCGTCCGTGAGCGAGATGCCGACGAAGGGCTCGGCGGCTCCGACGATTCCGCCCGAGGGGAGCTGTTTCGCCGCGGGGGCGAGCGTCGCGAGGGCCGGGACGGGCGGCAGCACGAGATTCTGCGTCGCGGTCGAGGTCGGCGCGGGCGTCGCGATGAGCGCCGGCGTCGCGAGCGGGATCGGCTTTCCGAGCGGCGGCACGGCGAATTCGGTTCCGGCGGTCGGCGCGGGCGAGGGACGCGCGGCGGCGCGCGCGCTCGAGATCGACGACCCGTAGGCGGTACAGCTAGCGAGGACGAGCGTCGCGAACGCCGCACCCCGACCGCGTCGCGTAAGAACGTTCACGAGCGAACCTATTTGACTTTGACCGACGTCTCGACGGAGAGGCCGGGGCGGAGCGGATAGCGCGGATCGGGATGGTCGAACAGGATGCGCACCGGAACGCGCTGCGTGATCTTTACGAAGTTTCCGGTCGCGTTCTGCGCGGGCACGAGGCTGAACGAATTCTGCGATGCGGGCGACAGATTCTCGACGTGCCCGACGAACGTGCGGCCGCTGTACGCATCGACGTTGATGTCGACTTCGTCGCCGACGTGCATGTGACCGACCTGCGTCTCCTTGTAATTCGCCGTGATGTAGATGCCGTTCGCCGGGATGAGCGTCACGAGCGCTTGACCCGGCGCGACGGTCTGACCGATCTCGGTGTCCTTCTCGCCGATGAACGCGTCGATCGGCGAAACGATCCGCGTGTACGAGAGGTTGTCGGCCGCGGTGCGAAGCGCCGAGCGGAGCGACGAGATCTGCGCCTGTTGCGCGTTGGCGCTGGCCTGTTGCGTGCGGATGCGGCTCGGGGCGCTGCTCTCGTCGTACTTACCGCGAGCGGTCGTCAGTTGCGCTTCTTGGACGCCGATCTGCGCGTCGGAACTCTGTGCCGTGTAGCGCTGCGAATCGAGGCGCTGCTCGGCTTGCGCGACGGTCGCCTCCGACGCCGAGACGTTCTCGAGCGCCTGCGCGTACGCCGACCGCGCCTGCTGATACGTCGCACGTGCGGCGTCGAGTTGGGTGACGGCGAGATCGCCCGTCGAGACGAGCGACTGCGTGCGGCGCAAGTCGGCGTCGGCGCGGCGGAGCTGCTCGAGCGCGCCCGGGACCGCCGCCTGCGTCGCGCGGAGCTGCGCGATCGACGTGCTCACCGCGGCCGCGGCGACGCCGATCTGCTTCTGTGCGGAGTTCGACTCGGCGGCCGCGGCGCGGACGCCGGCGTCGGCCTGCTCGATCGCGCCGCGGTTCTCGAGATTTTGCGCCTGTTGCGTGACGCGCGCGAGCGTGACGTTTTCCTGAGCCGCGAACGTATTCGCGCGCTGCGCGTTGACGTCGGCGAGCGCCTGTTGATAACGATCGCGCTCCTCGTTATCGTCGAGTGCGATGACGAGCTGCCCCTTCCGAACGTACTGATTCGTGTTGGAATAGATCGCGTCGACGCGCTCGGAGATCTTGCTCGTCAGCTGCACCTGATCGGCGTCGATCGTCGCGTCGTCGGTCGTTTCGTGGCTGATCGCGTAGGCGAGCGCGTGGATCGCGTACACCAAGATCACGAGAACGGCGATCGCGACGACCGCGATGAGGATCAGCCGCGTCAGCGGACCGCGCGGCACCGCCCGACGCGTCTCTACCTGGGTTGCCGTGGACATTACCTCGCTCGAGCTCCATTCAAAAAGATGTCTACCATCGACGCGACCGCGTCGTCTTGCGGCGTTTGCACGGCACCGGCCCACAATTTGCGCGCCATGACGTACGAAAAGAACAGCGACATGAACGTCCGCGCGAGCCAATCGGGATCGCCGCGCATTTCGTTCGCCTCGACCTTCTGCTTAAAGAAGGTTGAGAGGCACGCGCGCGCGGCCGACGGCGCGCGCCAGACGCATGCGTACCCTTCTGGATCGGAAATCTCTTCTGCCATCGAGATCTTGATCAGGTCTTCCTTACGCCGAAGCGCCTCGATCGCCCAGTGGGAGAGCACGCGGAGCTGCGCTTCGAGCGCGCCGCATGCCGGCAGGCGCTCGAGCACGTCGATCATCTCCGACGTACCGTTGTAGTAATCGAGCATCGCGACGATCAACTGCTGCTTCGTATGGAAATGCCGGAAGAGCGTCGCCTCGTTGACCGCCGCTAGATCCGCTACCTCGCGAGTCGTCATCCCGCGGCTGCCCTTCCGCGCGTAGAGCGCGCGTGCGGCGGCGATGATGCGCAGTCGCGTCTCCGGAACGCTCGTGCGCGGCGCCGGAACCATCGTGGTTTCGGTCATTTCGCACGCTGCGCGAATACGCTGTCGTCGATCGCCACGTTCGTACGGTAATCGTGATACGACGCATCGGCGACCGCGTTCACGAACGGGATCGTGATATCGGCGTGCTGACGCGCGAGGACGGCGTATCCGTCGACGTTTTCGTACGACTGCGTCATCGCGATCGAGCCGCCGTTGTAGTAATGCCATTCCATCCCGTCGATGCGCCAGGTGGCGGGATCGATCGCGACGTCTTCGTGATCGATCATGCCGCGCACGCGCTGCACGAGCCGCAGCACCGTATCGGTGTGATCGCCCACGACGCGCTCGCCGGCGTACGTGATCGTGAAGCGCGCGGGCCAGCCGCTCGGGTCGTCGATGTCGGAGTAGACGGTTTCGAAATTGCGCTCGTACGACGGGACGCGATCGAAGACGACTTTGAAGTTCGCCGGACGCTTGTAATACGTCGTCCCGGCGAGGCGCTGCGACAGGAACGGAAAGCTGTGCAGGTGCAACGCGACGTCGACGCGAGCGCGGTACGAATTCACGTGCGCCCCGCTGTCGACGACGTTCGCGACGACCTGCGCGGGCGTGAGATCCGCCGACGCACCGGCTCCCGCGAGGGACGCCGCTCCGAGCGCGAGGGCGAACGCCGCCCCGGCGGCGGCCGGCCGCGCTTTGCGGCGCGCCTTCTTCGCGGGTCCCTCGCCCGGGCACGCCGGCGCCGCTGCGTCCGGCGTCGTCAGCGAGAAGACCCGATCGAGCGCGAAGAGCGCGAGCGCCGCGCGCATCTCGGGCCGCCCGACGACGAGGATCGTCTCGACGCCCCGCTCGCGCCCGGCGCGCAACACGCCGATCAACGCCGCAACGACGCGATCGTCGAGCTCCGGCAACGGATCGAGATCGATCGCGATCCCGCAGGCGCCCGCGTCGAGCGCCGCTCGAACGGATCGCAAAAATGCCGGAACGTCTTCCGGCAGAACGTCCGGAAGCGTGAACCGCGGAACGATGCGCATCTTGCCCTCTCCGAGCCGTGCGGGTACTTACACGCACTGTAACACGCGGCCCGCCCGGATGCAAGTACGCGCTTGCACGAACGAGCGATCGTGACCGATCTCTCGCTCGACGCGCTCGCGCAGGCCGCCGGGCTCGGCGCCGCGTCGATCGTCGTTCGGGCGCTCGACGGCGGGCCGGGCGCGATGCTGCGGCCGCGAGCTCCGATCTCTCCCGCGAGCATGATCAAGCTCCCGATCGCCGCAGCCCTCGCCGAACGCGTCTCGAGCGGAAGCGAGCGCTACGATCGCGTCGTCCGCATCGGCGCGGGCGACATGACGGCGAACGACGCGCCGTCGCCCTTCGTCCCGGGCTACGCCGCGCGGCTCGACGAGCTCGCCCGCGCGATGCTTTCGGCCTCGGATAACGTCGCGACGAACGTCCTCATCGAAACGCTCGGCCGCGCCGAACTGACGGCCGACTGCGGGCGGCTCGGCCTGCGTGACACGGCGGTGCGGCGCAAGCTCTCGGGAGCGCTCCCGATGATCGACGATCCGGCGGCGACCGGCCGGAACAGCCATCCCGCGGGCGACGCCGCACGGCTCTTGGAACGGATCGCCCGCACGGCGGATCCCGCATACGACGTCGTGCGACGCGCGCTCGACGCGCAGCTCTGGAACGAGAAGCTGCCGCCCGGATTCTGCCCCGAAGACCGCTTCGCGCACAAGACCGGCGACACGGACGAGACCTCGCACGACGGCGGCATCCTGCGGCTCCCGGACGGCCGCCGCTTCGTCGTCGTCGTCTACACGACGCTGCCGGCGACGGCCTCGACGGCCCCGCGCTTCGCGGCCTTCGCGCGGGCGCTTCGGCCGCTCCTGGACGGCGGTCGCGTGCCGGCGTCGCCCGCCTGAGGAGCTCGGGCGGCTACTGGCCCTGCCAGTCCGTAAACGGCGTCGGCTTCGCGTAGGGCGGCCCGGCTTCGAGCGTCACCTCGGTATGCTGCGAGAGCTCGATCGCGCGCGGATTTCCGGCGTACGGCCGGCCGTCGACGAAGACGCGCAGCTGGCCCGGCTTGATCCGCGCGGACGCGACCGCCGTCGCCGAGAGCGGCTGCCCCCAGACGTCGAAGAAATTGCCGAGCGTGAACGTGCGGAACGTCGGCGATTCGACGTGGATGAGGCCGTCGGGCGTGTGGGTGTGCGTCCAGTACAGACACTGGCCGACGATCGGCCGGCC
>CAZZZK010000187.1:0-5466 GCA_964658555.1 Vulcanimicrobiota bacterium
TTCGCGAGGGGGCGCGCTTCCCCGTGCACGTGCGATACGCCGAGCCCGCGGCCGCCGCGGCGCGCGACGGCGCGCCCGAGACGGCGGCGGGCGGCACGGACGCTCCGCGCGTCGCAGAGACGCCGTGGGATCTCCCGCGCGACCTCGAGCTCGTCGACGTTCCCGCGTTCGATGCGGACGCACCGGAGGCGGAAGCGATCGCGCTCCTGGCCGCCTCGCACGCGGACGAGATCGTCGCGCTCTTCTCCCGCCAGCTCTCGTCCAACGAGCTCGCGTTCTACGGCCGGCTCGCGGAGCGCGGCATCGCGATCACGTTCGTGCACACGCTCGCCGATAACGAGACGCCCTACGAACGGCGCAGCGTCGTCGCGCTCGCGCGGCGCTATCTCGAGGAACGCGGCATCGCCGCCGGCCGGCTCTTCACGGTTTCGACGCGCGACGCACGCGACGCGCGCGAGCGCGGCCGGCCGGCGGCCCCGTGGAACGAGTTCGGGGCACTGCGCGAGACGCTCGCCGCGCGTGCCGAAGCCGGTGCCGGGCGAGCCGCGCGCCTGCGCGCCGCGACCGCCGCCGCGACGGCCGCTCCGCCGCACGACCCTACAGTACCGAAGCAACGCGGCCTCGGCCGGTTCTTTCGCCGACGATAAGGGCGCCCGCCGCCCGAGGTTCGCCCGCCGGCGGTCCCGAATCCGGCCGGGTGGAAAGCGCATTCGTACTCGGACCCGCGCGCATCGCGATCGGGAACGGAGAGTCTCTTTTCGGCCGCCTCGCGATCGAGAACGGGCGGATCGCCGAACTCGTTCCGGGCGAGGGACCGAGCGACGTTCGCGTTCCGCCGGGGACGACGCTCGCGCCCGGAATGATCGACATCCACACGAACGGCGCCGAAGACACGCTCTTCAATCGCGATCAGGGGAACGCCGTCGACGTCGCATCGCGCAAGTACGCCGCGCACGGCGCGACCGGCTTCGTCGCGACGATCATGACGGCACCGTGGGAATCGATGCTGCACGCGGCCGAGAACGTCGCGGAGACCGCGCACGCGCTCGCGGAGCGGCCGGCGCAGGGCGCGCGCTGCCTCGGCATCCACATCGAGGGACCGTTCCTCAATCCGAAATACCGCCGCGTCCATCGTAACGATTGGCTGCTGCCGGCGAGCGACGAACGCGTCGAAGCGTTGGTCGAGGCGTGCCGCGGCGCGCTCGTCATGGTGACGATGGCGCCCGAGGTCGAGGGCGTCGATCGCGCCGTCGCGTTGCTGACGGAACAGGGCGTCGTCTGTTCCGCGGGCCACACGGCGGCCCGCTCGCGCGACGGGCAGCGCGCGATCGAGACGGGCTTCCGCACGCTCACGCACGTCTTCAACGCCATGCACTCGCTCGATCATCGCGAGCCCTCGCTCTTGACCGCGTTCATGCAGGACGAGCGCACGAGCGTCCAAGCGATCTGCGACGGTTTCCACGTCGCGCCCGAGATGATCGATCTGCTCTATCGCATTCTCGGGAAGCGGCTCGTGCTCGCGAGCGATTATATGGCTCCGGCCGGCAACGGGTATCGCATCGAAGGCGGCGTGATGCGCGCCGAGGACGGTACGATCGCGGGCAGCGCGCTCGAGCCCGATCGCGCGGTCCGCAACCTGATGTCGTACGCGTCGATCCCGTTCGAACAGGCCGTCGTCTGCGCGACGTACTCGCCCGCGAAGGTCCTCGGCGTCGCGCACGATTGCGGCACGCTCGCCGCGGGGAAGCGGGCCGATATCGCGCTCTGGAACGAGCGATACGAGGTCGTCACGACCTTCGTCGCGGGCGAGATCGTCTACGGTTCGGAGAGCGTGATGGAGACGCGCGCGCACGCGGGCTGAACGCCCGCGTCAGGCGTCGACGCGGATTCCCGAGCCCGCTTCCACGCGGCCGATCACGGCGCGGAGGGCGCCCGGCTCGCGCAAGCCGGCGACGAGCGTCTGCAGGCCCTCGTGCGGAACCGCGATCAAGAGGCCGCCGCTCGTCTGCGCGTCGCTCAGCAGCAGGCGCAGCGCGGGCGAGACGCCCGCCGCGAAGGTCGCGAACGCGGCGTGCTGCTCCGCATTCGCGCGCGAGCCCGACGGCGAGATGCCGCGCTCGACGAGTTCGAGCGCGAGCGGATAGACCGGGATCGCGGCCGCTTCGAACCGCAGCGCGACGCCGCTCGCGAGGGCCATCTCGCTCGCGTGCCCGACCAGTCCGAAGCCCGTGACGTCGGTCGCCGCGTGCGCGCCCGCCGCGATCATCGCCGCGCTCGCGGCGGCGTTCAGTGTCGTCATCCACGCGACCGCGGGCGCGATCTCCGCCTCCCCGATCGCGTCCTTCTTCAGGGCCGTCCCGAGCACGCCCGTGCCGAGCGGCTTCGTCAGCACGAGGACGTCGCCCGGCCGCGCGCCCGCATTCGTGATCACCGCTCGCGGATCGACGATGCCGGTGACGGACATCCCGAATTTCGGCTCGTCGTCTTCGACGGTATGGCCGCCGAGCACGGCGACGCCTGCCTCGATCGCGACGTCGGCGCCGCCCGCGAGGATGCGGCGTAAGATCTCCGGGCCGAGCCGCTCGAAGGGATACCCGACGATGTTGAGCGCCGTGATCGGCGTCGCGCCCATCGCGTAGACGTCCGAGAGCGCGTTCGCCGCGGCGATGCGGCCGAAATCGTACGGATCGTCGACGATCGGCGTGAAGAAGTCGAGGGTCTGCACCAGCGCGAGATCGTCGCGCAGCCGGTACACGCCGGCATCGTCGCGCGTGCCGAAGCCGACGAGCACGTTCGGATCGCCGCTCCGCGGGAGATCGCGCAAGACTTGCGCGAGGTCGGCAGCGCCGATCTTACTCGCTCAACCGCCGCCCGACGTCATCGCCGTCAAGCGGACGCGCTCAGGCATCGTCATATGCGAGAGATACGCTCTCGACGACGGGCGACCCCGTGGCGTCACGCCGCGCGAAGTACGGCCCCGGTCCGCAGTCGCGAATCGCCGACCGTCCGAAGGGTCGCGTACTGCGGCCGATCCGAACGCTCGCGAGGCGACGTCCGCGATCGAGCGACCCGAAACCGCCGCGTTCGAACGGCCGCTCGAGAAAAAGATTGACTATAGCCAGCGATTACCGTATCGTTGGATCGTGCGCAGTACGCCGCAACAGCGAGCCGTGATCGATGCGCTCCAAACCCTCGGACACGCGACGAACCTCGAACTCCTGCGGGCCGTGCGGCCGCAGTTCCCCGAACTCACCGTGACGACCATTCACCGGATGACGAACCGGCTGATCGCGCTCGGCATCGTCGGGCGCGGACCGTCTCTCGACGGCTCGGTCCTGATCGACGCGAATCCCGTACCGCACGACCATTTCATCTGCACCGGCTGCAACGCGATCCGCGATCTCGTCGTTTCGGACGCCGTCTACGACGAGGTGCGACGGGAGATCGGCGAAGACGTCGTCAAACGCGGCCTCATCATCGTCGGGCTCTGCAAACCCTGCCTCTGACGCCCCCGCCCCCGCTCCTCTCCGCCGAGCTCCCGTCCGTTCGAAACGTCACCCCCGGGCGCTCCTCACAACAGGGAAAGGTCAGCCCATGAACCGCAAGATCTTCGTAACGTCCTCGGCGCTCGCGACGGCCGGACTGCTGACCGCGGGTGCGGCGCGCGCCACGACGATGGTGGTCGGCGGGACGACGACGCAGCAGGCGCTGCTCGCCGGGCTCCCGCCGCCGCAGGCCGGTCAGTGGGTGCGCCTCATCTTGGGGACGGGCGTCGCGTATCAGAAGCAGATCGGTCTCGCGACGGAAGCGACGGAGACGCGCGACCTCGCGTACGTCGAGACCCAGGTCGGCCTACCGGGCGGCTCGTGCAATCCCAATACGATGAAGCGCGCGTACGTCCGAGGGTCGACGTTCGGCGGGCTGCTCGCGCCGCAGCCGGTCGTCGCGGACGTCTCCGATTCCGGCACGACGCTGACGCGCTACTCCGATATCGACGGCGGCCAGACGCAGCAGAAGGGCGACGCGACGCTCCGGCTCCTCGACGTCGGCTACGTCTACGACGATCGCCGGGTACGCATCGTGTCGTCGAAGACCGAGACGCTACAGCTCCCCGCCGCGATCGCGTATGCCGGACCCGAGGATGCGTCCCGCGGTGCGCTGTCCGCGCATCCCACGACGCACACCGTCGTCGAGTTCGTCGGCCCGGCCGATGCGAAGCATCTGCTGACGCGCGCGGAGTATTGGACGACGCCCGCCGTGCCGTTCGGGATCGCGAAGTTCCGCGCGTATCCCAAGGGCCTCGAGCCCTTCGACATGCACGTCTATTCGTACGGAACGGGCTTCAAGAGCAACGTATCGATGACGCTGAAGACGATCCGCGCGATGACCCCCGACGGAACGTACGTCAACGCGAATTAAACGCTAGAACGTATCGGCGCGCTGGGGCGGAAACGCGATCATGCGGTCCTTCCCGAACGCCGGGCGCGGGTGGCTCAGCACGAACGCCGATACGTCGTACGCCTCTTGCTTCGAGAGCGCGTTCGGGGGGCCGCCGAAGGGCATGTTGTAGCGGACGAACGCGCTCATCGTCGTCAGGCGATGCATCCCGGCGCCGCCGTTGAACGATTTCGGCCCCCACAGCGGCGGATAGACCGCATTCCCGCGGCCCGTCGCTCCGTGACACGCCGCGCACCTCTCGCCGAAGATTTTCGAACCGGCCGAGACGTTCGGCGCGCGGTCGGGCGGGAAATTCACGTAGCCCTGGCCCGGGAAACCGGTGCCGACCTTCGCGCCGCGCGAGAGATACGCGATGTACGCGGTCAGTGCGATCATCTCGTGACTCGAATACGCGGGCGGCGTGCCGTTCATGCTGTAGAGGAAGCATTCGGCGAGCCGGTCCTGCAGCGTGATGAAATGCTTCGAACGCTTGTTGTATTGCGGAAACTTCGCGTAGAGGCCGAGGAACGATCCGCCGTGGGCTTTCGTGCCGGCATCGACGTGACACGCTTCGCACGACATGCCGGCGCGGATATATCGTCCGGCGTAGCGCGGCGTATCGTGAACGATATCGCGGCCGTACGCGATGAGCGCGCCTTCGGCTCCGGCGGGCATCGGGCCGGGGACGATCGCGGCGGCGTTCGCCGGCGACGGCGCGCCGGCCGCTTCGCCGGCGGACGCACGGTCGCCACGAAGATCGCCCGCGAAGGCCGCGACGATCGCGAGCGTCGCAAGAATCAGCACGGGCCGTCGTTTCATCCTGGGCGCTTCCGTGCGAGTTCGCGTCGACCATGCCGCGGCTCGCGCACGTTCGGTAGGCGCGCGGCGCGAGCCCGACCAAAAACCGCCGTCATGAAACGTACACGATTCATCGCGGCCGCATCGGTCGCCGGAGCGGTCGCCGCGACGCGGCGCGGGTCGCTCGCCGCGAGCGGCGGCATCCCGGGCGGACGCGACTTCGTCGAGCCG
>CAZZZK010000188.1:0-5457 GCA_964658555.1 Vulcanimicrobiota bacterium
GCGCGGCGGTCGTCTGCACGTCGGCGCTGCGGCCGGCGCTCGCGGATTTTCTGGCACGCTTCGATCTGCGCCTCGACGTCTTCGCGTACGGCGAACTGCCGCCCGACGTCGATCTGCGGCCCGCGGTCGTCCTCGGGCGTCCGGCCGACGCGACGCTCGGCGGCGACGTCGCGACGCGCGCCGGTCCCGTTTGACGGCCTGGGATGTCCCTGCTAGAATGCGTGGGTTCTCCCCGTCCCTGGGGTCTTTTCGGTTATATGTGGCTTCGATTCAAACCATGGGCGATCGGCGTATTCATCGCGGCGATCGTCGGCTTCAGCCTCTATCTCGTCCTCCCGATCCAGAATAAGATACGGCTCGGGCTCGATCTGCAGGGGGGCGTCAGCGTCCTGCTCCAGCTCGAAACGAGTCCTGAAGTCCCAAAGATCACGCCGGCCATCCAAGGCCAGGTGCAGCAGGTCTATGAGGCGCGTATCAACGGTCTCGGCGTCGCCGAACCGCAGATCACGCCGGTCGGCGCGGATCGAATTCTCGTCGAATTGCCGAACGTCAAAGATCCGGATATCGCCGTTCAGACGCTCAAGGACGTCGCCAAGCTCGATTTCAAAATCGTGCCGCCGGCGGTCGATGCCCGCGCGACGAGCGATAAGAAATTTGCGAACGATCCCAAGGGGGCGTACGCCGCGAGCGGACCGATCGTCTATAACGGCGCCGATCTCAAGAGCGCGCAATCGGCGCCCGATCAGAGCGGTGCCGGCTGGCAGATCGAGTTCCAGACGAAGGACGGCAACAAGTTCGGCCGGTTGACGCAGCAGAATCTCGGAAAGCTGCTCGGCATCTTCCTCGATAAAAAATTCATCTCCGCCGCGACGATCAACGGCGTCATCACGGATCAGGGGCAGATCACGGGCAACTTCACCGAAGACGAGACGATCCGCATCGCGAACGATCTCAACGCGGGCGCGCTGCCGGTCTCCGTCAAGGTCATCGAAAACGATACGGTCGGCCCGATCCTCGGGAAGATCGATCTTCAGAAATCGCTCTACGCATCGATCGCCGGGCTCGGCCTCGTGCTCGTGTTCATGCTCGTCGTCTATCGTCTGCCGGGGCTGCTCGCCGATCTCGCACTCGTCATCTACGTGCTGATGCTGCTCGCACTCTTCGCGGGCGTGCACGCGGTGTTGACGCTTCCGGGCATCGCGGGCTTCGTGCTCTCGGTCGGTATGGCGGTCGATGCGAACGTGCTGATCTTCGAGCGGCTCAAGGAAGAGATTTGGGCCGGCAAATCGCTTCGAACGTCGGTGCGAGTCGGATTCCAGCGCGCGTTCACGGCCGTCTTCGACAGCCACTTCACGACGATCGTCGGCGCCGGCGTGCTGTTCGTCCTCGGTACCGGCACGGTCAAGGGCTTCGCCTACACGCTCTTCTGGGGCACCGCGTTCTCGCTCTTCACGGCGACCTTCGTCACGCGGTACTTCGTCGATCTCGTCGTCGACAACGATCTGGTCGAAAATCCGAAAGTCTACGGGGCCTGAGCGATGCTCTTCCGCAAACTCAATTGGAACGTCGTCGGATGGTTCCGTACTGTCTCGACGATCTCGTACGCGATCATCGGGCTCGGCGTCCTCGCGCTCTTCTATCATTCGTTTACGGCACCGGGCGGCGGATTCCAACCCTCGCACGCCTTACGACTCGGGCTTTCGTTCACGGGCGGGACCGACGTAACGGTGACGTACGAGCAGCCGGCGACGATCCCCGCGATCTCGCGCGCGCTCGCCGGCGTCGGCGTCGGAGACGCGAGGATCAACACGCTCGCGAAGGCCGGCGACGTGCAGCCGAACGAGCGCTTCTCGATCGAGACGCAAACCGACTTCGGCGACGACACGCAGCGGATTTGGAACGCACTCGGGACGGTGGGTCCGATCGATCGCACGCAGTCGCAGATCGAGGCGGTCGGTCCGTCGCTCGGAAAAGAATATCTGATTCGGGCCGGCGAGGCGCTGCTGATCGCGATCGCGATCCAGTTCCTCTACATCGCCTTCCGATTCGGGTGGAATTACATCTTCGGACTCGTCGTCGTGATCGCGCTGGTCCGCGACGCCGCGATGATGATCGGCATCTACGCGATCGCCGATAAGCGCGCCGACGACGCGTTCCTCGCCGCCGTCCTGACCGTCATCGGATACTCGGTCATGGATACGATCGTCATCCTCGATCGCATTCGAGAGAACGTGCGCGTCATGGCGGCCGAGCCGTACGCGAAAATCGTCAACACGTCGATCCTCCAGACGATGACGCGCTCGTTCAACACGCTCGCGACCGTCATCATCACGCTCGTCGCGCTGCTGGCCTTCGGCGGGGCGAGTCTGCAGAATTTCGCGTTCGCCCTGCTCGTCGGGATCTGCTCGGGCGGCTATCACTCGATCTTCTACTCGGCGCCGCTCGTCAACGTCCTACGCGAACGGCAAGTGCGCATCGCGAAAGAGAAGGGTCGCGTCGCGCGCGAGGAAGCGCTCGAGCGGCCGCGGACGATGGCCGAAGCGAAGGCGCAGGCGGCCGCAGGACTCTCGCGCGACGCGGTGCTCGCCGCGCGCCGCGACCGCCGTACGCGCGAGCGCTCGGCCGTGCAGCGCGCGGCACAGCCCGCGAAGTACAAGCGTCGTCGTCCCGAGCCGGGGGCACCCGGCGCTCCGGTCGCGACCGATGCGGCATACGGCGAGACGCTCGCCGAAGAGGAAGCATACGAATCGGAGCGCGAGGCGTATGCGGCCGAGCACGAGTACGGGGCGCACCCGATGGATCCGCTCGACGCGCAGAACGCGGGTATCCACGAGCGCGATCTCGATCTCGGGCACGAAGAGATCGTGCTGAACTTCGACGACGTGGAGCACGGCGGTCCGCCGGTCGAACGTACCGCCACGCACAAGGGCGAATAAGCCCGGCGGTTCGGCCGCGCTCCCGCCCCCGACGGCCTCGGAGGCCGCTCTCGAACGCCTGCTCGACGATCTCGACGGCGAGGCGATTCCGCCGACCAAATCCGGCGACGCGAGCGAGAGCGGGATCGCGCGTGGGGACGAGCGTCCCGGCGTTACCGAATCGAAGCGAACCTCGAAACGTCGCGCGACCGCGAGCACGAATTCGGCCGCGAGCGCGAACGCGGCTACGAGCGCCGACCCGGCTACACGTGCTGACGCGGCTGCAGGCGCGAGCTTGCCCGTGACCGCGACCGCCGACGTGAGAACGCCGGCGGAGCGACCGGCGGTCGGCGCCGGCGATGCCGCGCCGATCGGCGACGCGGTGCCGGTCGACGATGCGGCGTTTCTCGACGCACTCTTCGAGAACGGAGCGCGCTACGCGGTTCACGATCGATTCGCGTCGATCGGCGAAGCCGAGCGCTTCTACACGAAGGTCGTCGGCGTCAGTTTCGAAGGCCGGCAAGACGTCGTCGCGGGGCTCGCTCCGGGCGACCGCCTCACGCTACGTCGCGAAGCCGAGAACGCCTTCGATCCCAACGCGATCGCCGTTGCGTTCGGATCGCTCGCGCTCGGCTATCTCCGTCGTGAGATCGCGGCGCGAGTCGCTCCCAACATCGACGCGTCGATCGCGTACGAGGCGACGGTCGACGGGATTACCGGCGGCGGCGATCGTCACGTCGGCGTCAATATTCTCGTGCGCCGCATCCGCGTTTCGGACGTCGCACGCCCGCGTCCGCTCGTGCGCGCCGGCGCGGCCGCGTATAACGGAGACGTTCGGCACGCGCTGATCGGCGACCGGCCGCTTCGCGACGCGCAGCGTCGCGTGCTCGATCGCATCGAAGCGGGCCGCAGCACGCTCGCCGTCCTCGGCACCGGGCGCGGCAAATCGCTCTGTTTTCAGGTACCGGCCGCGGAAGCCGCGCTCGAGCGAGGCTGGAAGACGCTCGTCTTCTATCCGCTCCGCGCGCTCGCGAACGATCAATTCGAGGCGATGCGGCGGCGCTTCGAGCCCTTCGGCTTACGCATCTTACGCGCCAACGGTTCGATCGGCGGCGAAGAACGCGAGCTCCTCGACGGCGCGCTCGTCGACGGTTCTTGGGACATCATTCTCGCGACGCCCGAATTCGCGACCTATCATCGCGCGGCGTTCGTGCGCCCCGAGAACCGGCCCGCGCTCGTCGTCGTCGACGAAGCACATCACGTCTTCGAGTCGCGGCACCGCCCGGCATACGGCGAACTCGGCGGCCTCGTCCGCGAACTCGGGTCGCCGCAAGTGATCGCCTTGACGGCGACGGCGAACGACGAAGCGTTCGCGGCGATCCGGCGAGATCTCGCGATCGACGCATGGGTCATCGATCCGACGATCCGAGAGAACCTCCATCTCGTCGACGCCCGCAACACGACCGAGAAAATCGCCTACCTGGGACGCGAACTCGACGGCGACGGCAAGGGCATCGTCTATTGCAACTCGCGCAGCGAAGCGACGAAGCTCGCGGAACGGCTGCGCGCGCGCTTCGGGGCCTGCGTCGCGTTCTACCATGCGGGCATCCCGACGAGCGAACGCGTCGTCGTCGAAGATATGTTTCGGCGCGGCGCGATTCGAATCGTCGTCGCGACGTCGGCGTTCGGTGAGGGGATCGACCTGCCCGACGTGCGCGACGTGATGCTCTACCATCTCAATTTCGATCTCACGGAATTCAATCAGATGGCCGGTCGTGCCGGCCGCGACGGGTCCGCGGCGCGGATCCATCTGCTCTACGGCGAGAACGATCGTCGCATCAACGACTTCATCATCTCGCAGAACGCGCCGACGCTCGAAACGCTGCGCGAGATCTACCGCGGGCTTCGCGGTATGTCGCACGGCGACGTCGTCCGAACGTCGTTCGAGGAGATCGCGCGCATCCTCGACATCGACGCGGTGAACGGTTCGACGATCGGAGCCGCGATTCGCATCTTCGAGGAAGCGAAGCTCGTACTCGCGGGGACGGACGACGAGGGGCGTTTCGTGCGGCTGGTGTCCGCGCGTGAGAAGGTCGACGTCACGGCGACGGTCCGCTTCGCCGAAGGTCTCGCCGAACGTGAGAATTTCGAACGCTTCGCGGAGCTCGCGCTCCGCGCCGACGTCCTGACGCTCGAGCAGATCGTACACCGGCCGATCTATCCGGATCGCGTGCCGCTCGAAATGTGACGGCGGGCCGCCCTCGAGAACGTACCGGGCGGGCGCTTATCCCGACTGCGTCGCGTTGCCGGGCGGATATTGCCGGTCGAATCGCTCGCGACGAGCCGCGATCGCATGCTCGTCGATGATCGCCGCGACGCGTTGCGGAAGTTCGATCGGCACGTAATGTCCGGTGTCTTTGAGATCGACGAACGACGCGCCGGGTATCGTGCGTGCGATATCCCGGCGGACCGCGGCCGGTGAGGCGACCGCGTCGCGGGCGCCGACCGTGGCCGACCGCACCGCGCGCTTCGTCTTCCACCC
>CAZZZK010000189.1:0-5353 GCA_964658555.1 Vulcanimicrobiota bacterium
GGCGCGTCGTCGGCGCCGCGGGTCGCGGCCGCGCGAACGCTCTCCGCGACGACCGTCGCGCCGACGATCGGCGAAGTCGCGCCGCCGCCGGGACAGACGGTGAACAACGCGCGTCCGAGCGTCTTCGCGACCTTCGGCGCGCCGACCGAGATCGGCATCAACGCGACGACCGCGACGATCACGATCGACGGCCGCGACGTGACGGCGGACGCCACGCGAACCTCGAGCTTCATCACGTTCTCGCCCGACGCGGATATGCCCGACGGCCCGGTGACCGTCGTCGTCCGCGTCGCCGACGCCGCCGGTAACGCGTCGTCCAAGAGCTGGAATTTCACGATCAAGACGCGCTGACGGCGCGCAAGGCGGCCCGTCGTCGAACGGTCAAGACGCCGGAATGGCGGACGACCCGAACTGCGTTTTCTGTAAGATCTTCCGGGGCGCGATCCCGGCGGATCTCGTCGAGCGAACCGAGGACGTCGCCGTCTTTCGCGATCTCAACGCGCAAGCGCCGACGCATCTGCTCGCGATTCCTAAGCGCCATGCGGCCGATCTCGGCAGCTTCGTCGCGGAGGCGAGCGCGGCGGAGGTGGGCGACCTCTTCGCCGTCGCCTCGCGCGCGGGCCGGGCGGCCTCCGCGACGGGCTACCGGATCGTCGTCAACGAGGGCGTCGACGCGGGACAGACGGTGTTCCACCTGCACCTCCACGTCCTTGCGGGCCGCGTCCTCGCCTGGCCGCCCGGCTAGAGCCGCCTTCCGCACGGGCCTGCTCGGGCTGGACGCCGGATGGGCGGCTGTGGTACCGTTGCACGGTTCCGTTATCGGGATCGATTTTGCCGCGCCAGCGGTTTGCGAAGGGAGGGTTGTTCATGGAGGTTCGCGTCGCACCGGGTGAGACGATCGAGAGTGCGCTGCGGCGCTTCAAGAAAGCCACCCAAAAAGCCGGCGTTCTCGCCGAAGCCCGCAAACACGAGCACTACGAGAAACCCAGCGTTCGCAAGAAGAAGAAGTCGGCCGCGGCTCGCAAGCGTCGCGCGTAGGTGACGCTCAAGGAGCGCATCTCGGCCGATCTCAAAGAGGCGATGAAGGCGAGGGAGCAGTTGCGCGTCGATACGTTGCGTTCCGCGCTCTCGGCCTTTTCGTATCGGAAGATCGAAGCCGGGCGCGAGCTCGAGGAAGGCGATCAGGTCGACGTCGTCCGCAAGCTCGTGAAACAGCGGACCGACTCGATCGTCGAGTACGAGAAGGGGAACCGCCCCGAACTCGCCGCGAAGGAGGCGGCCGAGCGCGAGATTCTGGCCGCGCTGCTGCCCGTGCAAAAATCCGCCGATGAGATCCGGCCGGTCGTCGTCGCCGCGCTCGCCGCGCTGCCGCCCGGCGAGCGGACGCAGGGCAACGTGATGAAAGCCGTCATGCCGAAGCTCAAGGGCGAGGCCGACGGCGGGACGATCCGGCAAGTCGTGCTCGAAGAGCTCGCCGCGCTCGCCGGCGCGTAACGTTACGGGTCAACGGCGACGTTCATAGAACGTGACTGACGTGGCCCCCATCGACCAGATCGTGCGTCTCCTCGCTTCGCCGCCGGCGGACGGAATTCTGATCGGCCTCGGCGTCGCGGGCCTCCTCATCGAGATGCAGACGCTTGCGGGCGTCGGTTTCGCGGTCGCGTTCGGCGCCTTCGCGATCTTCTTCGGCGCGCACGTCCTCTTCGGAGCGATCGCTCCGGCGACGGCCGCGCTCGCGGCGGCCGGCCTCGTCGCGATCGGTCTCGAGTTCCACGCGGTCCCCGGGCACGGCTTCGCGGGCATCCTCGGGACGGTCGCGACGGCGGCCGCCCTCGTCGTGACGGTCGGTCCGCTCGGGACCGCGATCGCGGCGCAGATCGCGATGGTCGCCTTCGTGCTCGCGGCGCTCGTCTTCCAGTCCTCGAAACGCGCCTTTCCGCGCAACGCCTTCGCGCAGCGGCTCGTCTTTTCGGAGATGCAGGGTGCGGACTACGTCGCGGCGCCCGATCGCCGCGTTCTGCTCGGCCGCGAGGGGATCGCCGCATCGACGCTGCGACCGGCCGGGATCGTCGATCTCGGCGGCGAGCGGATCGACGCGTGTACGGAGGGCGATTTCGTGAGCGCCGGGGCGCACGTCCACGTCACGCGGGTCGAAGGCGGTCGCGTCTTCGTCGCCGCCGACCGGGGGGCGATCGCATGATCGCGGCCGGTTCGAGCGTGCTGTTCGTCGTCGTCTTCATCGCGTTCTTCGTCGCGGTCGCGCTGTTCTTCAACTACTTTCCGATCGGCCTCTGGATCCGCACGATCGCGGCGGGCGTGCCGCTCTCGATCACCGCGCTGATCCGGATGCGGCTGATCGGGATCAAGCCGGGCGTCATCGTCACGAACCTCGTCCGCGCGCGCAAGGCGGGCCTGCCGCTGACCGTCGATCAGATGCAGTCGCACTATCTCGCGGGCGGGAACGTCGAGGCCGTGACGCTCGCGATGATCGCGGCGCAGCGCGCGCAGATCCCGCTCGCCTGGGAGCGCGCGGCGGCGATCGATCTCGCCGGGCGCAACGTCGTCGAGGCGCTGACGATGTCGGTCAATCCGAAGGTCATCGAGACGCCCGTCTTTCAGGGCGTCGCGCAGAACGGCATCCAGCTCAACGTCAAGGCGCGCGTCACGGTGCGCAGCAATCTCGATCGGTACGTCGGCGGCGCGGGCGAACAGACGGTGATCGCGCGCGTCGGCGAAGGCGTCGTCTCGGCCGTCGGCGCTGCGCTCGATCACAAGGAAGTCCTCGAGTATCCCGACCGCATCTCGAAGGCGGTGCTCGCGAAGGGTCTCGACGCCGGGACCGCCTTCGAGATCGTCTCGATCGACATCGCCGATATCGACGTCGGGAAGAACATCGGCGCCGAACTGCAGACGTCGCAGGCCGAGGCCGATCGCCGGATCGCGCAAGCGAAGGCCGCCGAACGGCAGTACATGGCGCAAGCGGCGGAACAAGAGCAGAAAGCCGAGACGCAGGCGATGCGCGCGAAGGTCGTCGCGGCCGAAGCGCAGATCCCCGAAGCGATCGCCGAGGCGTTTCGCCGCGGCAACCTCGGCATCGGCGATTACTACAAGCTCAATAACGTCAAGGCCGACACCGAGATGCGCAGCGCGATCGGCAACGGGGTCGCGCCCGTCGAGCAGAGCGTCGCCCCGCTCAAACCGCCGGCCGCATGAGGAATCTCGTCGGCGACGCGATGCGCGCGCTCGGGCGGATCGTCGAGTCGGCCGTCGAGGCGGAGCGTGCCGCTCGCGAGCGGGATCGCGGCGCGGTGATCGACGCCTACAACGCGCGCGCCGCCGGACGCGCGCGCGCGCAGCCCGGCGCGGGGATACGACCGGCCTCGCCCGCCGCATCGAGCGACGCCGTCGCCGGTTCGCCGTCCGCGGCGCACGGCGGCCGGCCGTACGATCCCGTCGCGCCGCCCGGGTCGCTGCCGGCGCTCTTCGCGGACCGCGAGCGGCTGCTCTCGGCGGTCGTCATGTCCGAGGTCCTCGCGCCTCCGGTCTCGCTCCGCTGAGCGATTCGTACCGGGGCCGTCGCGCGTCCGGGCGCCGGAGGTCCTTCGCTGGCTGACGTACGTGCCGAGCGCGTTTTCGAACTCGCAGGCGTTCGCGACCCGCTCAGTTTTTGCGGCCATCTCGACCGTAACCTGACGGCGCTCGAAGGGCTCGTTCCGGTCGTCGTCAATCTCGACGGCGAACGTTTGCGGGTGACGGGATCGCCGCAGGCCGTGCGCTCCGCAACCGACATCCTCGGACGGATGCGCGACGCGGCGAACGGCGGCGCGCACCTGACGCCCGACGACGTCGCGCTCGCCGCCCGCGAAGCGCTCGGCGGCGTCGAGGCGCCGCGAGCGCATCCGAAGACGCTCTTCACGACGCAGCGCGGAAAAGACATCCGTCCGCGGACCGAGGGCCAGCGGCGCTTCGTCGACGCCGTCGAGGGCAACACGCTCACGTTCGGCCTCGGTCCCGCGGGGACGGGTAAGACCTTCCTCGCGATGGTCATGGCCGTTCGGGCGCTGCGCAATCGCGAGGTCGCGAAGATCGTCCTCACGCGGCCCGCCGTCGAGGCGGGCGAGAAGCTCGGCTTCCTGCCGGGCGATCTCAAGGAGAAGGTCGATCCGTATCTGCGGCCGCTCTACGACGCCCTCGGCGAGCTGCTCGACGACGGCGTCTCGTCGCGCTTCATCGAGCGCGGGACGATCGAGGTCGCGCCGCTCGCCTACATGCGCGGCCGGACGCTCGCCGAATCGTTCGTGATCCTCGACGAGGCGCAGAACGCGACCCGAGAGCAGCTCAAGATGTTCCTCACGCGGCTCGGGCAGAATTCGCGCATGATCGTCAACGGCGACGCGACGCAAATCGACCTGCCGCGCGGCGTCGCCTCCGGCCTCGTCGACGTACCGCGCCTCTTCGACGGCGTCGAGGATATCGGGATCGTCACGCTCGACGAGACGGATATCGTGCGCCATCCGCTCGTCGGCCGCATCGTCCGCGCGTACGCGACCTTCACCTGACCGCGGCGCTCCGAGATGCTACGGTCGTGAACGAACTCCGGGTCGCGGCCGATCCGTTCGGCGCGGCCGCGGCCGGCGACCGGGTCTCGTGATCTACTTCCGCAACGCGACCCGGAAACACCGCCTTCGCGAACGGGAGCTCGTGCGCGTCGCGAACGCGCTGCTCGCCGCGGCCGGGCGGCCTCAGGGGTCGCTCTCGCTGAGCTTCGTCGGCGACGCCGCGATGCGGCGGCTCAACCGGGAGCATCGGGGCAAAGATCGCACGACGGACGTGCTGAGCTTCCCGCTCTACGAGCCGTTCCGCGTACCGGCGAAGCCGGGCCCGGCCGATCCGGAGCTCATGCTCGGCGACATCGTCATCAGCCTCGACGTCGCGGCGCGGCAAGCGGCCGAC
Source organism: Vulcanimicrobiota bacterium (assembly GCA_964658555.1). GTDB lineage: Bacteria > Vulcanimicrobiota > Vulcanimicrobiia > Vulcanimicrobiales > Vulcanimicrobiaceae > CAZZYZ01. The sequence continues at coordinate 4,954 of CAZZZK010000189.1, forward strand.
TACGATGCCACGCTCGATGCGGAGCTCGCGCGCCTGCTCGTGCACGGCATCGCCCATCTGCTCGGGCACGATCACGAGGAGCCGGTCGAGCGCACGCGGATGATCCGGCTCGAAAAGCGTCTCGCGCGCGCGATCGATCTGCCGTGGCCCTACGGCTACGAAGCGAGAGCCGCCGCCCGCCGGCCGTGAAGCGGGGCTTCAAGGAGCGGTCGGCGCGTCGCGGAAGGTCGTTCGGCGATGCAACCCGTCCGCTTGCCGCCGGCGGCAAAACGCGTTCACGATCATCCGATCATGGCCGCGTTCGACTACGCGTTCGCCGGCATCTTGTACGCCACGCGCACGCAGCGCAACATGCGCATCCATCTCGTCGCCGCGTCGCTCGCCCTCTTCGCGGCCCTCG
>CAZZZK010000190.1:0-5261 GCA_964658555.1 Vulcanimicrobiota bacterium
AACGACGCGACCTGTTCGAGCATCGTGAGCGCGTCGCGCAACCCGCCGTCCGCGCGATAGGCGAGCGCGCCGAGCGCGCCGTCGTCGATCTCGATGCGCTCGGCGCGCGCGATCTCGCGCATCCGCGCGATCATCACGTCGACCGGGATGCGCCGGAACGCGTACCGCTGACAGCGCGAGAGGATCGTCGGCGGCAGCGCTTCGGGCGCCGTCGTCGCGAGGATGAAGACGACGTGCGGCGGCGGTTCTTCGAGCGTCTTGAGGAACGCGTTCGCGCCCTCGCGCGTGAGCATGTGCGCCTCGTCGATGATGAAGACTTTCATCCGCATCGATGCCGGCGCGAACTTCGCCGAATCGCGCAGCGCGCGGATCTCGTCGATGCCCCGGTTCGACGCGGCGTCGATCTCGAAGACGTCCATCGCGTTGCCCTCGAGGATCGCGACGCAATTCTCGCACGTGTTGTCGGGCTCGGGCGTCGGGCCGTGGACGCACTCGATGCAGCGCGCGAGGATCTTCGCAGCCGAGGTCTTCCCGCTGCCGCGCGGGCCGGAGAAGAGATAGGCGTGGGCGAGCTTGCCCGTCTCGAGCGCGGTCCGCAGCGTGCGCACGACGGTGTCCTGGCCGACGAGATCGGTGAACGAACGGGGGCGCCAGGTTCGATAGAGCGACACGCGACCGGGATTCGCGTTCGACGCGCGCCCTACTTGTTTCGCGAAACTTTGGCTCGGGTATCCGAATAGGACACCGCGGCCGGTTCGCATTCGTTACGCGAATGGGCGGACGGGTGTTTTAGAGGAGTCGCAGGTGGCAAGGGCCGTTCGAGTCGCCGTACCGTACGCGGATAAGCTACGCGAGTATTTCGGTTTTGCGTCGTTCAATCCGGGCCAGGCCGAAGTCGTCGAGCGGGTCATGGACGGGAAGAACACGCTCGCCATCCTCGCGACCGGCGCCGGCAAGAGCCTCTGCTACCAACTTCCGGCGCTGCTGCTCGAGGGCACGACCGTCGTCGTCAGCCCGCTGATCGCGCTGATGAAAGATCAGCTCGACATGCTGCGCGAGCGCGGCTACACGAACAACATCGCGCTCAACTCGACGCTGAGCGAAGATCAGGAAGCCGCGGCCTGGGCGCGGATCGCGCGCGGCGAGATCAAGATCGTCTTCGTGACGCCGGAGAAGCTCGAAGATCAGCGCTTCGTCGCGCTACTCCAAAAGATCGACACGCCGCTCTTCGTCGTGGACGAGGCGCACTGCATCAGCCAGTGGGGCCACGATTTCCGGCCCGCCTATCTCGCGCTCGGCAACGTGATTTCGCTGCTCGGACACCCGACCGTCCTCGCGCTCACGGCGACCGCGACGCCCGCCGTCCGCGAGGACATCCTCGCGCAGCTCGGCATCCCCGAAGCCGCGACGGTCGTCAAGGGATTCGACCGTCCGAACCTCCGCTACGAGGTCATCCGCGCCGAGAACGAGGCGGGGAAGCTCAAGAATCTCAAGCGCCTCTTCGAGCAGGGCCTCGAAGGCACGGGGATCATCTACACGGCGACGATCAAAAACGCGCTCGAAGTGCAGAAATATCTGCACGACCAGCTCGATCTCCCCGCCGCCGTCTATCATTCGAAGCTGCAGAAGCACGATCGCGTCTCGGTCCACGAATTGTTCATGGGTGAAGCGATCCGCGCCGTCGTCGCGACGAACGCCTTCGGGCTCGGCATCGACAAGCCGAACATCCGCTTCGTCGTCCACTACGATCTGCCGGGCTCCGTCGAAGCGTACACGCAGGAGGCCGGCCGCGCCGGGCGCGACGGAAATCTCTCGCGATGCGTCCTGCTCTACCGCATGAGCGACACGCGCGTTCAGAACTATTTCCTGACCGGCAAATACCCCGACATCGAAGACGTTCAGAAGGTCTTCGGAACGCTCGAGTATTTCGGCGGTCAGGAAGACGGCGTCTCGCTCGCCGATCTGCGGAAGATCTCGCAGCTCCCGCTCACGAAGCTCAAAGTCGTGCTCGCGCTGCTCAAGAAGGCCGGCTTCATCGAGATGCGTTCCCGCTCGCGCTACGGCCTGATGCCGACCGCGCTCGAGAATCGCGAGAAGGTCTTGAACCTGACGAATTACGATACGAAGAAGTCGTACGATCAGAGCAAACTCGCGATGATGCTGCAATACGCGGAGACGCGCGGTTGCCGGCGGCGCTTCATCCTCAACTATTTCGGCGAGAATTTCTTGCCCGAGTCGTGCGGCCAGTGCGACAACTGTTTGCGCGTCGCGACCGCGACGGCGAAGAAGGTCGACTCGCGCGTCACGAGCGGCTACAGCATCGCCGATATCGTCACGCACCCGAAGTTCGGTCAAGGCACGGTCGAACGCGCGGAGAAGGACCTGATCACCGTGCTCTTTCCAAGTGTCGGCTATAAGACGTTGCTCGCATCATCCGTGATGCGAGACGTTGCGCTCGCCTAACGATCGCGCGCCTCGAAGCCGCTTCGGGCCGCGCGTCGCTGCGACCATCGCGCTCGCGCTCGCGTGCGCCGCTCCGTTTCGCGGCGGCGACGTACGCGCGCAGCCCGCGCCGAGCGTCTCGCCGGCCGCCGAACCCGCGCCGACGCCCGCGCCGCCCGCGACGAGCCCCGTACCGGACGGCGCCGCATCGCCCGCCGCGAGCGGGCCGCCGGCCGCGTCCGGGAGCGCGTCGCCGATCCCGCCCGGGAGTGCGGCGTCGCCGATGCCGGGTCAATCGCCGGGCGCGGCCGCTTCGGCGGCTCCGGTCGTGCCGCCCGGCGTTCCGGGCGCGCCGGCCGTTCCGACGCCCGTGCCGACGCAGCCGCCCATCACCGTCGATCCGGCGTTGGCCGGGGTCTCGCCCGGCGGGACGCAGACGCTGCAGATCCTCTCCGTGCTCGGCACCGTCACGGCGGTCGTCGCCGATCCGACGATCGCGAGTGCGACGGTCGACCAGGACGCCCGCACGCTGACGATCGTCGGCAAAGCGCTCGGATCGACGACGGTGACCCTCGCCGACGGCCGCGGGCTCACGCGCGTGGTGCCGGTGCGCATCGCGTTCCCGGCGGGCGACGTCTCGGCGAACGCATCCGTACGCATCACGGGAAGCCCGGCCACGCAGCTCTTCGTTCGCGAGCAGGCCGTCGCTGCCGCCATCGCCGCGGCGAGTACGCGTGCCGGTGCGACGGCCTCGCTCGGGCCCGCGCCGTTCGCGGTGCCCGCGACGCTCGGCGTCGACGACGTCACGTTCATCGACGTGCCGGTCGCGATCGCGGGCGATCCGTACTTCACGGTCGTCGGCACGACGCACGTGCGCGTCGAGAATTTCGCCCAGCCGCCCGTCGCGCCCGAATCGCTGCTCGTGAGCGACTTCCCCGAACGCCTCCACGAGAACGGCATGCTCTTCACGGCCGATATCGACGCGACGCAGGCGCGGCGATTTCTCTACTATCACTTCAATCCGGCGGGCGAGCCCGATCGCCGGATCGTCCTCAAGGTCCGGAACACCGGCGCGCGGCCCGCGCTCGTGCAGTTCATCGTCGGCGCCGCGGGGCCAGGGACGAACGAGATGCAAATCGGCCACCTCTCCACGGAACGGTTCCTCGTGCGCCGCGCGCAGCAGGAGGGGAGCGTGATCGCCGTCCCCGCGGGCGCGACCGTCACGCTCTCGCAGCAGGGGCTGCCCGCGAAGACGCTCGTCAGCGCGATCGCGCAGATCCACGAGATCGACGGACCGCAGCTGCATCTCACGCTCGTCGCGCAGAACGCCGCGGATCCGATCGACGGTCCGGTCGCCGATACCGCGCTCCTGCTCGGCGATCACCCGCACGCGCGCGGCATCTATTCGATCCCCGAATTCTTCTTCAGCAAGAGCTACGATACGGACGGGCCCGATCTCGAGATTCCGATCGGCCAGATCCCGCTGCCCAACACCGTCGAAGGCCAGACGCTCGCGGGCGATTACGGCGTCCTGCAGAGCGTGGCCGTGCGCATCGTCAACAACGACGCGCACAACGCGCGGCAGATCGCGCTCTACGCGAGCCCGCGCGGCGGCCGCGCGACGGGGACGTTCATCATCGATCGCGTGCTCGTCCAGGCGCACGCGATGCCGGCGTTCGGCCACTACAAACTACGGCAGTATACCATTCCGCCGGGCAGCTTCATCCGAACCGAGGTCGTGACCATGCCCGAAGGCGGCTCGTCGTACCCCGTCCGTCTCATCCTCGCCCCCGACGACGGCAGCGCGTCGCCCGGCGCCCCGGATTCGCTCGTGTACTAGCAAACGGGCGCGAGGTAAGGGGCGCAGCGTGCGACGACGTTCGGGAACGCGATGGTGCCGATCGAACGTTCGGCGATACGAGAAAAGCGCGACGACGTTCGCAACCGGCCAGGCAACGATACGAAGAGGCGTTTAGCGGACGACGTCTCGGTAGGCTGCGATCGCCGTAGCAGCCGCAGTCGCCCAAGAGAAGCGCGCGATTGCGGCCGAGCGAACGGCCGCGGAACGGACGCCGCTCTCGGCGGCATCGTCGCGTATGACGCGACACGCGTCCACCCAGCCCGTCACGTCGTCCGGCGGGAGCAGCGGCGCGGCGTTGCCGACGATCTCCGGCAGCGACGCGGCGTTCGACGAGACGAGCGGGATCCCGGCGCAGAGCGCCTGCGCGGCGCCGTAGCCGAAGCCCTCGTAGCGCGACGGCATCGCGGCGAACGTCGCCGTCGCGTAGAGGTCGAGCAGTTCCGCGCGCGAGACGTATCCGCGCAGTTCGACGCGATCCGCGACGCCGAGTTCCGCGGCGAGCGCGAGCACGCGCTCGCGATACGGCGTGAACGGCCCGACCGAGACGACTCGCAGATTCGGTATCGCCGCAGCGACGCGCACCATGATCTCGAGATTCTTACGCGGCTCGACGGTGCCGACGACGAGTGCCGTCGCACGGACGGATCTCGGGGCCCTCGCAGACGCCGGCGCACCCGAGGCCGACGTCGTCGCCGGCGATGCGGCGTCGCACGCCTCGCCCGGTCGTCGGACGACCGATGCGACGTCGGCGGCGACGCCCGGATAGAGGACGGTGATACGGGCCGGGTCGAGGAACGGCGCGACCGCGAGGAGTTCGTCGCGCGAGAACGCGGAGTCGACGAAGATCGCCTTCGCGCGCCGGTAACGCGCCAGCTGGAACGCGCCGAAATACGCGCGAGCGTACGCGCGCGCGTGCGCCTGCACGCGCAGCCACGCGACGTCGTGCACGGTGACGACC
>CAZZZK010000191.1:0-5257 GCA_964658555.1 Vulcanimicrobiota bacterium
GGCCCGCCGCGCGCCGCTTGAGGCGCTGCGGCGAGACCTCGCCGACGACGGAGAGCGTGAGACTGATCGCGGGCGAGCGCACGACGTCGCCGCCGACGATGCGCGCGCCGAAGCGCGCGGCGAGCGCCGCCATCCCGCCGTAGCAGGCGACGACCCACGCTTCGGTCGTCTCGGGCGTCATCCCGAGGGCGACCGTAACGAGGACGGGCCGCGCCCCCATCGCCGCGAGGTCGGAGAGGTTCGCCGCCATCGCCCGGTGCCCGATCGCGGCCGCATCCATCGAGGCCGAGAGGAAATGGACGCCGTCGACGAGCGCGTCCGTCGAGATCACCGAGAGATGCGAGCGCGACGGCCGCCAGGCGGCCGCATCGTCGCCGATACCGAGCACGATCGGCCTCGGCGCGGGCCCGGGAGCATCCGCTTCGACGCTGCGCCGGATCGCGGCGATCAGGTCGTCTTCGGTCACCGCCCCTGCCGGAGTCGCGCCCTCAGAGATGCGCGCCCAGACGCGCGGGTCCGGCGAGTTCGCGCAGCATGCGCAGCTCGGCCTTGGGATCCTGCGCGCCGAAGATGCTCGAGCCCGCGACCACGACGTCGACGCCCGCCGCGACGACCTCGGCGATGTTCTTGCGGCCGATGCCGCCGTCGATCTCGATCTCGCACGCCGGATTGAACGAATCGACGAGCGCGCGCGCTTCGCGCACCTTCTTCACGGCGTTCGGGATGTACGCCTGACCGCCGAAGCCCGGATTGACGCTCATCACGAGGATGCGGTCGAGATCGCCGATGACGTCGCCGAGCATCGAGACGGGCGTCGAAGGGTTGATCGCGACGCCCGCTTTCATACCGAGCGCCTTCACCTGCGCGACGACGCGCTGGACGTGATACGTCGCTTCGTAATGGAACGTGACGACGTCGCAGCCCGCCTTCTTGAAATCGTCGATGTAGCGCTCGGGTTCGAGGATCATGAGGTGCGCGTCGAAGACGAGCGGCGAGAGTTTCCGCAGATCGCCGATGATCTTCGCGCCCCACGTGATGTTCGGCACGAAGCGCCCGTCCATGACGTCGAGATGGAGATCGTCCGCGCCCGCCTCCTCGACCATCGCGATGTCTTCGGCGATGCGGCTGAAATCGGCGGCGAGCAGCGACGGAGCGATCTTCATGACGGTACCTTCATTTGCGGAGGTCCTGCGGTAAGAGGTTCTTCGGCCGCTTCGAGTTCGGCGGCTTCGGGCCGAGCGTCTGACGCTCTTGAATCGGCGGCTCGACGCCGAGTTTCGTCGAGTCGACCAGTTCGCCGTTGACGAAGACGTCGAGTTCGGACGTGCCGACCACCGTCAGATTGAAATCCAGACGTTGTTTCGGTTCGGCAAATGCGTTGTAGACGTTCCAGGTTCCCGTCTCGTCGCGCACGCCGACGCGCACGGACGACGATTTGTCGCCCGACTTCGCGGCGTCTTCGGGCACCGTGATCGTCGCGTGCACCTGGCGGATCAGGTAACCCGATTCGCGCGGCCCGGCGCTGACCTGCAGCGAGACCGATTCGCTCGGATCGAGCTCCGTCCCCGGACGCGGCAGCTGCCGGACGATCGTTCCGCGCGGCGGCCCGTAGCGGCCGAACGGCGTCCAGACGATCTGCCCGAAGCGGACCTTCGCATCGGCGGCCCGGCTGCGCGCGTCGTCGATCGTATCGCTCAGAAAATCGGGGACGAGGATGCCGCTCGGGCCGCCCTTGGAGATCTCGACGTTCACGACCATCCCGGCCCGCACCGAGGAGAGCGGCGCCGGATCTTGCGACACCACGGTATCGGCCGGCGCGTCGTCGCTCGCGACGACGCGTACGCGTCCGAGCGCGAGCTTCGATCGCGAGAGATCGAGGCCGAGCTGGCGCCGCGATTCGTACCGCAGATCCGGCATCGGAAAGAACGAGACGCCGTTCGAGACGACGAGCGAGATCCGGCGGCCCGGACGGATCTGCGCGCCGGCGGCCGGATCCTGGCGCATCACCACGTCGCGCGGATAGCGGTCGCTCTCGGTGCGGCGGACGGCACCGATCGTCATATGGGTCTGCCGCGCCGTCGAGATCGCGTCTTCGAGCGTCTCCCCGACGAGCGTCGGGGCGGCGACGCTCTCGGTCGGCGGCGTGAGAAAATCTTGGATCGCGCGCCCGAACCAAACGCCGACGCCGACGAAGCACGCGAGCGCGACCGCGAAGAACCAATCCTGACGCACGAACCACGGGCGCGGACGCGGCAGGGCGTCGTCGGTCACGCGAGCGCTTCGAGCTCGGCCGCGTCGAATTCCGCGTTGGAATAGACGCGCTGCACGTCTTCGTGCTCTTCGAGCGCATCGAGCAACTCGACGACGTCGCGGAGTTCGGCGCTCGGCTTGACGCCCTGCTTGGGTTCGACGCCGAGCGTCATCGACCGCACGCGGACGCCCGCCGCTTCGAGCGCCTCGCATGCCGACGCGAGCGAGGCGGGCTCCGTGACGACGATCGAACGGCCGTCCTGCGACCCGTCGTCGAAGTGCACGTCGACGACGCCGTCGACGAGTGCGGACTCCGTGAGCGCGTCCTCATCGCGGGCGCCGTTCTCGACTTCGATGAGACCGCGCGGCTCGAAGATCCAGCCGACGCTCCCCGTCTCGCCGAGCGTCCCGCCGTGGCGGCTGAAGAGAAAGCGCAGTTCGGCCGCGGTCCGGTTACGATTGTCGGTCGCGGCGTCGACGATCACGGCGACGCCCGCGGGGCCGTATCCCTCGTAGCGGATCTCCTCGATCTCCTTCGCGCCGTCGGCTCCGGAGGCTCGCGAGATCGCGCGCTTGATGTTGTCCTGCGGCACGTTGTTCTCGCGCGCTTTCTCGACGGCCATCTTCAAGCGGTAATTCGCCTCGGGATCGCTCGAGCCGCCCTTCGCGGCGAGGATGATCTCTTTGGAGAGCTTCGTGAAGAGCGCGCCGCGCTGCGCGTCGACTTTGCCCTTCTTGAGTTTGATGTTGTGCCACTTCGAATGTCCGGACATCGCTCACTTCCCCGGGTGGGGGTTGATCCAGTTATTGCCCTCGAGCCACTCGAGCATCCGCGCGCTCCAGGCGTCGTACGAGACGTGCGTCCCGGCGACGACCGGATACCAGAACGCGAAAGCCGCGACGATCGCGACGAGGGTCCCCGCGACGAGATAGCGATTCCATCCCCAGCCCGTCCGCGTCGGGGGCTCGCCCGCGTCGCTCGTCGCGAGCGACCGAGAAAACCACGACCGCACCGAGCCGGCGCTCTTGAAATCGACCGGAGCCGATCGGAAGAACCATAGGCGCTGAAGCAATAGCGTGTCGGCGATCAGGATCAGCGCGAGGTTCGGCAAGAAGTGATACTCGAACGAGATGCGCGGCGAGAGAATCCACGGCAGCCACTGAATGAAATACGCGACGAATAATAAGGTAAAGGCCTTATGCTTCTCCCGCCACGCGACGTAGCCCATGAACGGCACCGAAGCGAGCCCGAGCCACCACGAGATCGGATTCGGCAGCGCCATCACCTCGGCGACGCAGCACGCCGCGCCGTTCCCGAGCGCCGCACCGGTGCGGAAATCGTGATAGTAGTACGAGATCGGGATCTCGAGGATCGGCCACTGCCACCAGCGCGACGAATACGGATGCGTCGCGTGCGCGACCGTCTGATCGTGATAGACGAACATCTGCTGCTGCAGCGAGATCATGTCGGCGAAATTGTGGCCGAGCGAGAAGAACGGGATGTAGCACAGCGCGTAGACGGTACCGCCGACGAAGAGCATCGCCGCAACGATCACGTCGATCGAGAAGCCGAGCGGATTGCCCCACGCCGCCGGCCGCGGCTGGACGTTCGCGAATCCGACGGCCCGCGCGAGCGGCGCCCAGAACCGCTGCGAGACGACGACGAGCACGAGCAGCCACACGACGAAGAAATCGAAGAGCCCGTTCCATTTCGACGCGCCGAGACAGGCCGCGGAGACGGTCAGCACCCCGAGCCACAGCGGCCCTTCGTGCCGCTCGACGAACGTGCGGCCCGCCGACCGCACCTCGCCCGCCGAATCGTAGGCGACCGTCCCCGCGGGCGTCGCGTAGGTCGCCGTTCCGTCGCTCGCGTAGGCGATCGAGAAACCGTCGCCGCGATACGCGAGTCCGTTCGCCTCGACGACGGTCGACGGCCCCGCGACGGCCGGACCGCGGCCGAGCGCGACGGTCCCGCCGTCGAACGCGACGAGCCGGTCCGCTTCGACGCGCGAACCGTCGGCGTACGACACGAGCGGCCGCGCGCGGAGCAATCGCGGGGCGAGCAGCCGCACGGCGGCGTACGCGCCGCATCCGAGGTACAGGAAGAGCACGACGTGCGCCGCCGTCGACTGACCGCGAACGAGGAAGGCCGTCGCGAGCGCCGCGACGGCGAGCAGCACCGCGATCGCGGCCGCTTCGAGGCCGGCGATCCGGCGCGTGACGACGCTCGCGGCGCGCACCTGCGCCGAGATCCAAAACCGGTAGAACGCGTACAGCGTGAAGAGCGTGAAGAAGGCGACCGTGATCTCCGGCGTCGCGATCCGCGACTGCACGAAGTGGAAGCCGTCGAAGAGCAACAGGCCCGCGGCGATCGTCGCGAAGGCGGTCGATGCGAAGATGCGTTTCGCGAAGCAGTACATCACGAACACCATCAGCGCGCCCATCACGAGATCGCCGAAGCGCCAGCCCCACGCCGTATCGCCGAGCCCGTGCAGCCCGCCGAAGAGCATCATCGAGAGCGTGACCCAGAGCTTCGTCAGCGGCGGATGCGTGAATTCGAAGATCTCGACGTGCTTGAGATACTCTTCGCCCGCTCGCGCGTAGTAGATCTCGTCGAAGATCTTCTCGCTCGGATACCAATACCACGCATAGGTCAGCACGAACGACGCGACGCCGAGGCCCGATGCGATCGCCCAATCGACGGGCCGCATCCACGCGACGCCTTCGAGCGGTGCGAACCAGCCGCGGACCGCGGCGAGTACGTTCCCGCCTCGCCCGACGCGCAGACCGTCGAGCGCGTCCGCGCCGTTACCGAGATAGACGTAGCCGAGATAGAAGAACGTCGCGACGTTGAGGAGCGCGAGCGGCCGGCTCAGCCACGGGAGCAGATCGGTCGCATCGAGGCCCGGCGTGTGATCGGTCATCACGCGCAGGTAGTCGAGCGAGTAGTACAGGTTGCCGAGCATGGTCAGCGAGAGCAGGATCGCCGCGAGCCCGTAGCGCCGGC
>CAZZZK010000192.1:0-5238 GCA_964658555.1 Vulcanimicrobiota bacterium
CGAACCGCGGTTGCGCGCGCGGCTCTACCTCGCCGACGCGCGCCTCGCCAATCGCGCCCTCTTCGACGCCGTGTCGTCGTCGTCGGCCGCCGTCGCGATCGCGCGCGAGATCGCGGACGAGGAGCTCCTATCGGAATCGCTGCACAGCGCCGCGATCGCCGCGTTTCGCTCGCGGCACTTCGACGAGGCGGAGATCCTCGCGCGCGAGGGCGTCGCGCTCGCGGATCGCCTCGGGCTCGCGAAGCGCGCGTTTAGGTGCCGCAGCGTGCTCGCGTTCACGGCACCGCTGCGCGGCGCGTTCGCCGAATCGCGCGCCCTCCACGAGCGGCTGCTCGCGGATGCCGTCCGGCCCGACGTCGATCTGCACTTCGTCCACGTTAACTATGCCGAGAGCCTCGCGATCGCGGGCGACTACGACGAGGCGCTTCGCCTAAACGCGCTCGCGCTCGCCAACCCTCGCCTCGCCTCGCACGTTCGCGATCAGACGCTCTGCAATCGGTGCAACTATCTCGCGGCGTCGAGCCGCTTCGACGACGTGCGTGCGGTCGCGCGGGACGTGCTCGAGAACGACGCCGCGCTCACGGACGAACCGTGGGGCCTCTTCGCCGTGCAATCGCTCTCGCTCGTCGCGGCACGTACGGGGAACGTCGAAGCTGCGGCGCGCTTGTTCGCATTCGTCGAGCGCCGGATCGCGGAGGGGGGCATCCTGCGCGACGTCCTCGAGGAGCGCGAGGCGGCGAGCATCGCCGCCGCCGTCGCGACGCTCTCCACAGAAGAGGCCGAACGCATCGCCCGCGACGGCCGGGCGCTCGAACCCGCGGCCGCCCGGGCCGAAGCGCTCGCGCTCTAGGCCGCCCGCGGGTCGTCGGCCGGCGAGGCGTCGACGTCGCACTCGAGCGGCGGAATATCCGGTAACCGGGCGACGCCCGCGAATCGCGAGGCGTCGTCCGGCCGGACCGACTACTGGATCGCCGAGCCTAAGTACTGATAGAGCGGCGTGAGGTCGAAGGTAGTGCCGTTCCGATCGACGCGGTCGTTGAGGGTGAACGAGAAGTCGTAACCGTTGTTGAGCGACTGCATCCACGAGATGCTGCCGACGAAGCTGCCTTCTCGCGCGTAGCCCGCCGTGTGGCCGCCGAGGCCGTAGACGTTGTAGTGACCGGCGAACTTCACGAGCGAGTCGGCGGAGGCCGACATCGACGTCGGTCCGTCGAGCACTTCGTAGACGGTTATCCCGCCGTAGCAGTCGGGCACGGTCGTCTGCGCCTGCGGTGTGAGCACGTCGAAGCCGGTCGCCGGATCCGTGCAGATCGCCTCGTTGGGGCGCCGTCCGCTCTGCGCCGTCGCGGTGACGACGTCGTCCGTCACGCCGATCGGCGAGAGCACGGCGGTGTTGATGTAGGCGAGATAGGGCATCCCGGCGGCCTTTTCGATGACGCGAGCGAGCAGATAGTATCCGTCGTTCGAATAGACCGACGTCGCGCCGGGATTGTTGTCGAGATGATAGCCGTAGAGGTAGCGCGTGAACTGATCCTGCGTCAGCGGACCCGTGTTGCCGGCTTGCTGTTCGATCGTGTACATGTTGAACGCCGGGTCGGTGCCGGTATCGTCGTGATAGCCCGCGGTGTGATCGACGAGCTCCTGGACGGTGATCTGCGCGGTGCGTGGATCGACCGTTTGCGACGGAAGCAGCGGTGTGTTGACGCCGAGGAACGGCCAGACGAGCGTCGAGGGCGTGACGGCACCCGACGCGTAGAGTTTCGTGATCGCCGCGGTTTCGAACGCTTTCGAATTGCTCGAGAGCCGGAAGATCGTCGACGAAAGCGTCACGGGATACGTCGTATCGGTCGTGTTGGTGTAGGCGTGTGAGTAGAGGACGTTCCCGCCTTGCCCGATCGAGAGCTGGGCGGCCGGGATGCCGTACTGCTGCATGAAGCTCTGCATCTTCGCATCGAACGCCGACCATTTCGAAGGTCCGGCGGTCCCGGCGACGATCGTGAAGCCCGACGCGTTGATCGTCGGCGATGCGGCGGGCGCGGCCGATTGCGTCGGCGCGGTGCTCGGTGCGGAACTCGCCTTCGACGTCGGCGAAGCGCCCGGCGACGCGCCGGCTTTCGGAGTCGCGCTCGACACCGGTGCGGCCGTCGGCGTTCCGTGCGGCGCGTAGGAAACCGATCCGCTCGAACACGCGGCGAGCGAGGCGAACGCGATGAAGCCGCCTGCGACGAAACCGCGCGGCATTCGATGGTGGGCAGGTGACATGAAAAGCTCTCTCCGACACAAGGCGGCGAATGATGTGCCAAGCATATGCAACGCGGCGGGCGGTGTGTATGGGGGGAATCCCTACCTCTGGCGCGTGACGCGTACGGCGCTCGTCGGAGACGGACGCGCGTCGCGTGATACCTACGGCCCTAAACCAATGTCCGTAGCGTCGCGAAAGCGCCCGTTATTCGTCCGTGCGCGAGCGGATGAAGACGCCACGGGTTCCGGGAGAGCGCGTTCGCGTTCGGAATGGGAACGAACGTGCGACGATGGATCCGGAGCGACGCCGCACGATACTCAGACGCGTGTGCGCATTCGCCGCGTTCGCGCTCGCCTGCGAATCCGTCGCAGCCGTTCTCGCACTCGCCGTTTCGTGGCGATTCGCGGCCGTCGGAACGCTCTCGTGCGCGGCACTCGCCGTCGCGGCGCTCTATTCGGCCTTCGAAGGCTACGACGATATCCTGCGCCGTCCGAGGTAGGTCGTCGGGCCGGGGCGTCGTAAACGGCACGACGGCAGTGCGCTTTCGACGCGCGCCGTTTTATTTTGGAGGTCGATTTGCTCAAGGGATTCGGGACGTTCCTCATGCGCGGCAACGTCGTCGACCTCGCGGTCGCGGTCGTGATCGGCACGGCGTTCGGTGCGGTCGTCACCTCGCTCGTCAAGGACATCATCACGCCGATCATCGCGGCGATCGTCGGCAAGCCCGACTTCTCGGGGCTCGTGTTCACGATCAACAACAGCGCGTTCCACTACGGGAATTTCATCAACGCGCTGATCTCGTTCGTCTTGATCGCGGCGGCGGTCTACTTCTTCGTCGTCGTTCCGATGAACGCTGTCCTCGCACGCACGGGTCGCCTGCCGGTCGGCGTCAAGGCGTGCCCCGAGTGCGTGAGCGACGTTCCGGCGAACGCGACGCGCTGTAAGTTCTGCGCGATCGCGCTCGCCTAACGGCTGACGCCGTCCGCCGGTGCGGCGCGCGTCGGGGAAGCCCGCGCGCGCGCGCAGAACGCCCTCGCGATGGCCATCCGCTCTGAGGCGTCCGCGCCGGCTCGTCCGGCGACGGTCGTCATCCTCGATTTCGGCGCGCAGTACAGTCAACTGATCGCGCGCCGCATTCGCGAGGCGCGCGTCTATTCCGAGATCCTACCGCACGACGCGCCGTGGAGCGAGATCGCGAAGCGCGATCCCGTGGCGATCGTCCTCACGGGCGGCCCCGAGAGTACCCTCGCCCCGGACGCCCTCGGCGTCGATCCGCAGGTCTTGCGCGCGGGGATCCCGCTCCTCGGCATCTGTTACGGCATGCAGCTCGTCGCGCGCGATCTCGGCGGCGAGCTGACGTCGTCGCGCCACCGCGAGTTCGGCGCGGCGACGCTCGAAGTCACGGTGGAGAACGAACTCTTCGCGGGCGTCCCCGCCGCGTCGCGCGCGTGGATGTCGCACGGCGATACGGTACTCGCCCCGCCGCCGGGCTTCGCGACGCTCGCGCGCACGGCGACCTGCGCCATCGCGGCGATCGGCGACGCGCGGAAGAAGATCTACGGCGTGCAGTTCCATCCCGAGGTCGTGCACACGGCCGCGGGCCGGCGCGTCATCGAGAACTTTCTCTACGAGGTCGCCGGAATCGCGCCGGACTGGCAGATGGAGTCGTTCGTCGAGTCGACGATCGCCGCGATTCGCGCCCAGGTCGGCGACGGTCGCGTCATCTGCGCGCTCTCGGGCGGCGTCGATTCCGCCGTCGCGGCGACGCTCGTCGCGCGCGCGATCGGCTCGCAGCTCACCTGCATCTTCGTGGACACGGGCCTCCTGCGCGAGGGGGAAGGCGACGCCGTCGTCGCCGCGTTCCGCGACGTGCTCCATCTCGACGTCGTGCGCGTCGACGCCCGCGAGCGGTTCCTCGCGCAGCTCGCGGGCGTCGTCGATCCCGAGATCAAGCGGATCCGCATCGGCCACGAGTTCATCGCGATCTTCGAGGAGGAAGCGAACGCCCTCCCCGACGTCCGTTTCCTCGTGCAGGGGACGCTCTATCCCGACGTGATCGAATCGAAGACGCCGGGCTCGAAAGCGGGCCATAAGATCAAATCCCACCACAACGTCGGCGGCTTGCCGGAGACGATGGCGCTCACGCTCGTCGAACCGCTGCGCGCGCTCTTCAAGGACGAGGTTCGCGAAGTCGGGCGCGTCCTCGGCCTGCCGCCCGCGATCGTCGAGCGTCAGCCGTTCCCGGGGCCCGGGCTCGCGGTGCGCATCCTCGGCGACGTCACGGCGGAGCGGCTCGCGACCGTTCGCGCGGCCGACGCGATCGTGACGCACGAGATCGAGGCGGCGACGCTCGATCCCAAGCCGTGGCAGTACTTCGCCGTGCTCACCCCCGTGCGCAGCGTCGGCGTGATGGGCGACGGGCGCACGTACGCCGACCTCGCGGCGGTCCGCGCGATCACGAGCGAGGACGGGATGACGGCCGATTGGGCGCGGCTCCCGCACGAACTCCTCGAGAAGATCAGCACCCGCATCGTGAACGAGGTGCCGGGCATCAACCGCGTCGCCTACGACATCACCTCGAAGCCCCCGGCGACGGTCGAATGGGAATGAGGATCCTCGTCGTCGGCAACGGCGCGCGCGAGGACGCGCTCTCCTGGCGGCTCGCGCGCTCGGAGTCGTGCGACGCCCTCTTCGCGGCGCCCGGCAACGCCGGCACGGCGACGCGCGGGACGAATTGGGCGATCCCCGCGACCGACGGGAAGAAGCTGCTCGCGCGCGCGCTGGAGGAGAAGATCGACCTCGTCGTGATCGGCCCCGAAACCGCGATCGCCGCCGGGGTTGCGGACCGGCTGCGCGACGCGAAGCTCGCCGTCTTCGGGCCGAGCCGTTCGGCCGGGCGGCTCGAGTCGAGCAAGGTGTTTTCGAAGCGTTTCATGGAGCGCCACGGCATTCCGACGGCGCGCGCGCGCATCGTCCACTCGCTCGCGAGCGCGGAG
>CAZZZK010000193.1:0-5172 GCA_964658555.1 Vulcanimicrobiota bacterium
CGGGGGCGTCGCCTCGGCGCTTTCGAACGACGCGGAAGGTTCATGAAATCTTTCGGCCGGCGGGCGCGCTCGTTCGTACTCGCCCGACGTTCTCTCGCGCTGCTGATCGCCGTCATCGGTTCGATCCAACTCGCCCTCTCCATCGGACCGGCGCCCGCGACGACGGAGCCCGTCCGCGCCGTCAAGCCGGTTGCGGCCCGGACGCCGTTCGCGGCGGGCCTGCCCGTCCTCGCGGCGACGCCGACCTACGAGCGCCTCGCGGACGTCGCGGTCGGTAATCTCGTCGATCTGTACTACGACGAGCGCGGCCTCTGGCGCGACTGCGCGTCGCCGATCTGCTGGGTGCACAATAACGACTGGGGCTCGGACGCGCTGACGAACACGCTGGCGTTGCGCTATTCGATCACGCCCGATCCGCGCGTCCCCGCGCGGCTCGCGGCGCTCGCGCGAACCGAGCGCCGGTATGCGGCGCCGTGTCGCGGCAAGCGCTGTCTGCTCTGGAGCGACGTGCCGATGTGGGATTCGATCGCGGCCTCGCGCGAGCACCGCATCGTGCCGAACGATACGCTCGCGTTCGCGAAGGCGAAGGCCGCGTTCGCCGCGGTCGAAGGCTCGCCCGCGTACGACGTCGGCGCGTGTCCTGCGATCCGCTACCAGCGGCCGTACGGCCGCGGCGATCACCTCAAGACGCTCGAGACCGATTCGAACGGCGTCAAGGCCGCGCTCCTGCTCTTCGAAAACACGCACGACCGCTCGTACCTGCGCATCGCGCGCACGCGCTACGATGCGATTCGCGCGTATTTCCTGGACCCCGAACGTCCGCTGTACTCGGTCTACGTCTTCGACGACGGCAAGAATTGCCGTCAGGTGCCGCATCGTTTCTTCGCCTCCGTCAACGGCAACATGATCTGGAACGGCCTGCGGCTGTACCACGTGACGGGCGACGAGCGCTATCGCGACGAGGCGCTGGCCACCGCACACGCGGTCGCCGCCGATCTCTCCGATCCGCGCGGCGTCTTCATGGACATGCAGGCCGAGAACGACCTCGAGGAGCCGCTCGTCGAAGCGATGTACGTCCTCGCGCGCCACGAGCGCGAATCGTTCGCGCGCGACTGGCTGATCGCGAACGCGTCGGCCGCGTATTCGGCGCGGAAGGCGGACGGCTCGTACGGCCGCTTCTTCGACGGTCCGCCGCCCGAAGGGATCGTGACCGCCTGGCAGACCAACGGCGGCCTCGCCGCCGAGATCGCGGCCGCCGCGCTCGAGCCGAGCGGGACGCCGAGCGCCGACGGCTGGCGCAGCGCCAGTTTCGTCCGCGACGACGTCACGTCGTTTCCGGTGCACGTCCGCTTCACGGGCTCGGGGATCGCGCTCGTCGGCATGCTCGGAGAGAAGTGTTGCCAACCCGGCCACGCGCGCGTCTTCGTGGACGGCGTCGAGACGTTGAATCGCATCGGCACGTGGCAGAATAAATCGAGTTCGGGTCATCGGTTCCCGTCGTCGATCCTGTTCGCGTGGCGCTGGCCGGCCGCCGGCCCGCACGACGTCGCGCTCTATCCGGGTTCGTACAACGCGAAGGAAGGCGGCCCGTTCATCCACCTCAGCGGGTACGTCGTCCGCTAGGAGATCGCATCACGCGCCGAGCGCGTGGAAGTCCTTCGATGAACGGTCGCTCCGCGATGCGAAAGAGCGGGCGTGGTCCGTACCCTGCCCACGTGGCGATTGCCGCTCCGTGCGTGGCAGCACGAAGCGTTCGAAGCCTGGTCCGCGGCGCGGCCGGGCGACGCGCTCTTCGTCGCGACGCCCGGAGCGGGAAAGACGCGTTTCGCGACGCGGCTCGCGCACGCGCTGCTGAGCGAACGGCGGATCGCGCGCGTGCTCGTCGTGGTGCCGCGCGAACATCTCAAATCGCAATTCGCGCGCGCGATGGCGGGCGCCGGGATCCAGCTCGATCATCGCTTCCGCAACGCCGACGCGGTCCTCGCGAGCGATCTCGACGGCGCCGTCGTCACCTATCAGCAGGTCGCCGCGGGCGCGAAACGGTTCGCCGCGATGACGCGCGTCCCGACGCTGACCGTCTTCGACGAGGTCCACCACGCCGGCGAAGAAGCGTCCTGGGGGCAGGCGCTGCGCGAGGCGTTCGCGGGCTCGCAGCATCGGATCTCGCTCTCCGGGACGCCGTTCCGGTCCGACGGTGCGGCGATCCCGTTCGTGCCGTACGCGGCGGGCGAATGCGTCGCAGACTTCTCGTACGATTACGCGCAGGCGTTGCGCGACGGCGTCTGCCGGGCGCTCGTCTTCCCGCTGCACGGCGGCGAGGCGGAATGGGTCAGCCGCGACGGGGCGACGATGCGCGCGACGTTCGACGAAGCGCTCGAGCGCCGGCACGCGAGCGAACGCCTGCGCACGGTGCTGACGCGTCCCGAGTGGCTCGGCGACGTCCTGGAGAAAGCGCACGCGCGACTGATGGAAGCGCGCGCGAACGGCCACGCCGACGCGGGCGGACTCGTCGCGGCGATGAATCAAGAGCACGCGCGCTTCGTCGCGAAGCTGCTCGAGGAACGCACGGGCTCGCGGCCGGAGATCGTCCTCTCCGATCTCGACGACGCCTCCAAGCGCATCGCGTCCTTCTCGCGTTCGCGCGCGCCGTGGATCGTCGCCGTGCACATGATCTCCGAAGGCGTCGACATCCCGCGGCTGCGAGTCGGCGTCTTCGCGAGCAACGTCGTCTCCGAACTCTATTTCCGGCAGTTCTGCGGTCGCTTCGTGCGGACGGGCGACGATCCGCGCGAGCGGCGCGAAGCCTACGTCTACCTTCCCGACGACATGCGCCTGCGCGCGCTCGCGGGCCGGATCACGCTCGACGTCCGGCGCGCGCTCAAGGCGCACGCGGACGACGACGAAGCGGCGCGCGACCTCGCGGCGGCGACGCGCGACGAACGTGCGAGCGATGCGCTCGGCGCATACGCGTCGATCGCGGCGACCGCGCGCGAGGGGCGCGTGCTCGATTACGGTCCGCTCTTCAACCCGGCGGCCTTCGCCGCGGCGGGCGACGCGGCTTCGAACGCGCCGGCGGATCCGCAGCCGGAATCGCTTCGCGTCGAACGCGACGAGCCGATCGTCACGCACGCCGAGCGCCGCGACGACCTGCGGCGCGAGCTGCGCGGTCTCGTCGCGCGTGCGAGCCTCGCGTTCGGCGTGGACCACAAGCGGATCCACGCGTCGCTCAATCAGCGCTTCGGCGGCCAGGTCGCGACGGCGACGGTGGCCGGCCTCGAGTCGCGCCGCAAACTCCTGACGACGTGGCTCGAGCGCCGCGTCTACGACGGGCTTCGTTAACGCGAGGCGCCGCGGCGCAAAACGTGACGTCGAGAGCGAGATCGCCGCGGAGGTGTCCTCCGAACGGCGCCGTAGGCCCGTCCCGGGTACTGTCCGTTCCGACGCTACGTTCGAGCGTCGTTTTCGCATTCTCGGTCCGAGGATTTTGCATGTTTAGACTGCCGCTCACCGGTACGAACGTCGGGCGGATCGCGCTCGCGCTCTGCTGCGCGTTCGTCTGTCGCGCCGAAGCCGCGTCGGTGCCGTCCGCGACGCCGGCCGATCCGCCCGAGGTCGCCGCGCTGCGCGCGAAGATCGCGGCGGCGACGGGGAAGCGGCCGCCGCGCGAGCGCGTGCGGAGCACGATCCGCGAGTTCGGACGCGAGGTATCGGTGACGACGATCCGCGACGGCGAGAACGAGCGAACGAATTTCGGCGACGGTCCGCTCTCCTCGGCGCAAGGAACGTTCGAGGGACAGGATTGGCACCAAAACGCGAACGGCCTCACGGTCGTCGACGAGGCGCGCCCCGGACGCGAGCCGTTCGAGCGTTCCGTGCCGCGCGTCGAACGCGTCGCGGCGCCCGTCGTCGCCGACGTGATCGTCGACGTCGATGCGAAGGGCGACGGATCGCGAACCTTCGTCGATCCGGCGACGTCGCACGTCGTTCGCGAGGAGAAGATGACGCGTACGGGCACGAGCGTGACGACGTACGACGATTTTCGCACGACGGACGGGTTTACGCGAGCGTGGCACGAGCACACCGTCGATACGGCGGCGGGCGAGGAGAGCGACACGCGCATCACGTCGGTCGAGACGAGCGGCATCGTTCCGGCCGACGTCGCGATGGCGCAGCCGCGCCGCGCGCTCGTCGAATTCCCGAAGGGCACGCCGCAGGTCGTCTTACCGGTGATGCTCGACAGCGATCACAAATTCATCGTGCACGTGATGTTCGGAACCCGGGGCGCGGATTTCATCCTCGATAGCGGATCGTCCGGAATAGCCGTCGACGCCGATTTCGCGAAGAGCCTCGGATTATCGGTCGTCGACGAGGGCATGAACGCGGGCGCGGCCGGCGCGTTCCACCAGGGGACGGTCGTCATCCCGAACATGGACGTCGGTGCGCTCAAGATGCGCGACGTCGCGGCGTTCACGACGTCGAGCCTCGCGTTCGCGAATCGGGACGCGCCGGTCCGGATCGTCGGCCTGCTCGGCTTCGATTTCATCGCATCGCTCGCGTTGAAGCTCGATTACGAGCACGCGACGGTGACGGCGACCCATTACGATGCGTTCGTCGCGCCGGCCCCGGGCGAAGCGATCCCCGTCCCTCTGCGGCTCGGGGACCAGGAGCCGGAGACGGACGTCGCCGTCGACGGTCAAGTCGGCGAGTCGTTCCTGCTCGATACGGGCGGCTCGGGCGGCGTCCTCATCAACGATCTCTTCGCACGGCGTCATCCCGGCGTCACGCGCGGCTTTCTAGGCGGCAGGCCGCTGCGTCTGGTCGGGGTCGGCGGAGAGACGACGGCGACCGAGTACGAGGTCCCGAAGATCCGCATCGGCTCCGCCGTCTTCTCGAATTTCTCGGCGATCGTCGTCGATTCGGACCGGGCGTACGCGGGCTTCGACGGCATCATCGGGCCCGATATCCTTCAGCTCTTTACCGTCACGACGGATTTCGCCGATTCGATGATCTACCTGCAGAAGAACGACGCGGGCCGTCGAGCGGCGGCGGCCGCGCGGTGAGGCCGCTCGGGCGCGCGCGACGGCTCCTCGCGGCGGTCGCGTGCGCGGCGTTCGTCCCGGGCGGATCCGCGCTCGCGCGCGATGCCGTCGCCCTCCCGGCGTCGCCGACGCC
>CAZZZK010000194.1:0-5168 GCA_964658555.1 Vulcanimicrobiota bacterium
GTCCGGCCCCACGCGTTCTGATTGTAGTCGACGAGCACGCGGCCCGCGGGCCGTTTCGCGATCGTATACTCCGCCGTCAGGATCGCGGGATGACGCGCGGCGATCGCGATCGCGAACGCCTTCGCGAAGCGCCACACGTCGTGCTGCACGGGGCCGCGAACGATCGGGACGTAGAGATGGAGGCCGCGCGAGCCCGAGGTCTTCGCATAGACCGGCATGCCGAGCTCTTCGAGCGCGACGCGGATCGCGAGTGCCGCTTCGCGCACGATCGCGAACGCCGTGTCGCCGCCCGCGTCCTTGACGGGATCGAGATCGAAGTGCAGATAGTCCGGCCGGTCGACGTCGTCGCAGCGCGAGTACCACGGATTGAGATCGATGCAGCCGAGGTTGACGATCCACAGCAGCGCGGCGAGATCGTCGACGATCGGAAAGGCGATCGTCTTGCCCGACCCGTGTTCGATCGGGCACGTGGCGAGCCAGGCGGGAGCGCCGGGCGGCGTGCGTTTCATGAAGAAGAAGTCGCCGCTCGCACCGCCGGGATAGCGCTTCATCACCATCGCGCGCCCCGCGACGTGGGGCAGCACGTACGGCGCGACGTCCGCGTAGAACTGCAGCAGATCGCGCTTGACGATTCCGGCGTCCGCGAAGAAGAGTTTGTCGAGATTCGTCAGCGAGACGCGGCGTTCGCCGATCTCGATCGTCCCGGACGATCCGTGCGGGATTCTCGGCGCCGCGGGGTCCGTCATCGCGCCGTTCGTGCGCGCGAACGTACGATTGCGGACGGAAGCGGGTATCGACGACGCATGAGAATAGTGTCGCTTTCGGTCGCGCTCGGCGCGGCCGCCTTCGGATGTTCGCCGCTCGTCGCGTCTGCGGCCGACGACCTGCAGACCGCCGGCAGCAAAGTCTTCAAACTCCACGCGCAGAACGGTTCGCACGAGTACGGCACGGTCGCGCTCACGCCGCACGGTTCGACGACGATCGTCGAGATTCACCTGATCAACACGCCGGGCGGCGCGGGGCAGCCCGCGCACGTCCACGCGGGGTCGTGCGCCAAACTCGACCCGGCGCCGAAGTACCCGCTGACGTCCGTCCTCGACGGCGTCTCCGAGACGACCGTGAAGGTTCCGCTCGCGCAACTGCTCGCTTCGCCGATGGCCGTCAACGTTCATAAATCGGCGAACGATCTCAAAGACTACGTCGCCTGCGCCGACCTCGCGGCGTCCTGACGAACGCGGCGCCGCGTCGCGTGCCGGGATGATCGACGTCGCCCGCTATCGCGAGCGTTTCGAACGGGAGCTCGCCGCGATCGCGCTTCCGGAGTTCGTTCTCGTGGAACGTGCGATCGAGACGCCGCCCGCGATCGCGGATATCCCGGCCGCCGTCGCGTCGGCGCTCGCGTCGATCGACGTGCCGCGCGGCCGCGTCGCGATCGGCGTCGGCAGCCGCGGGATCGCCCGGCTGCCGGCGATCGTCGCGGCGCTCGTCGCGCGGCTGCGCGCGGCGGGCGCGGACCCGTTCGTCGTGCCGGCGATGGGCTCGCACGGCGCGTCGACGGCCGCCGGGCAGGCGGAGGTGCTCGCGCACCTCGGAATCGACGAAGCGCGCGTCGGCGCGCCCGTTCGGAGCACCATGGACGTCGTGCGCGTCGGCGCGACGCCGGACGGGCTCGACGTCTTCATGGATGCGTACGCCTACGCCGCCGATGCCGTCGTCGTCGTCAACCGCGTGAAGCCGCATACGTCGTTTCGCGCGTCGCTCGAGAGCGGGCCCGCGAAGATGCTCGCGATCGGCCTCGGGAAGGCCGAGGGCGCGCGGTCGATCCATTCGCTCGGCTGGGGCGGCATGGCCGCGAACGTGCGCGCCGGCGCCGAGGTCGCGCTCGGCACGGGGAAGATCGCCTTCGCGCTCGCGCTCGTGGAGAATGCGGACGAGGAGATCTGCGAGATCGAAGCGATCCCGGCGGCGCGCTTGCTCGAACGGGAACCGTACCTGCTCGAGCGCGCGAAGCGTAACCTCGCGCGCCTGCCGTTCGAGAAGATCGACGTGCTCGTCGTCGATCGCGTCGGGAAGCGCTACAGCGGCACGGGCGCCGATCCGAACGTCACGGGCCGCTATCCGAGCGAATACGTCACGGGCGGTGCCGACGTGACGCGCCTCGTCTACCTCGCGCTCGATCCCGAGGGCGACGGCAACGCGAACGGCATCGGCCTCGCGGACGTCGTCGGTCCTCGGCTCGCCGAGACGTACGATCCGCTGTCGACGTATCTCAACGCGCTCACGACGACCGCCGCGCCGAATTCGCGGTTGCCGATGGTCATGCCGACGGACGAACTCGCCGTTCGCGCCGCGCTCCGCATGTGTCCGGGCCTCGACTCGCGCGAAGCGACGTGCGTGCGGATCGAGAGCACGCTCGCGCTGCAACGCATGTGGCTCTCGCCCGCCGCCCGTCGCACGCTCGGCGACCGCGTACGCGTCATGCGCGGCCCCGTCGCGTTCGAACGAACGACGGCGTACGCGTCGTAGCGGAGCGCCGCCCGGCGACTACGTTCGCTGGTGCAGCCAGATCCGATTTCCGTCGGGGTCGCGGACCACGGCGATCCGGCAGTGCGCCAGCGCCGTCGGCTCGTCGACCGCGATGCCGTTCGCGCGCAGGTCGCCGATCAGCGCCTCGAGATCCGGGATCTCGAGCGCGAGCGATTGGGCGCTGCCCGCGACGCCGACCTGCTCGAAATTTCCGATCCCGAACGTCGCTCCGTCGAGATCGAACTCGACCCAGTACGGCGATTCCAAACCGCTCTTTGCGAGGCCGATACGCTCCTCGTAGAACCGGACGGCCCGCGGCATATCGGTGACCGGATACATCGTGAACGCGACGCCGAAAGAAGCCATGCGCTAAAGCCGCGTGGCGTTGCTGACCAAGCCGTAGGCGCCGAGGGCGTACTGCTCGACCATGCGCTGCGTGTTGAAGTACGAGCCGTTGAGCGCGATCGCGTTGCGGCGGATGAGCGCGTAGCGCTGCGGTTCGCGATAGAAGCACGCGGCGACCGAGTTCTCGAGCGCATCGTAGAGCATCTCGGCTTCCGCCTCGTCGCTGAGATCGGGGCGGCCGTCGCCGATCGCCCAGCCGGTCACGCCGTCGACGCAGCCTTCGACCCACCAGCCGTCGATCGTGCTCAGGCTCGGCACGCCGTTGAGTGCGGCCTTCATCCCGCTCGTGCCCGACGCTTCGAGCGGCGGCCGCGGCGTATTGAGCCAGACGTCGACGCCCGCCGTAATCCGCGCGGCTTGCGCCATCTCGTAATTTTCGACGTAGACGACGCGCACGGCGTCGCCGAGCTCGCGCGCCGCATCGAAGATGCGGCGGATGACGGCCTTCCCGTCCTCGTCCTTCGGATGCGACTTGCCGCTGAAGACGAACTGCAGCGGGCCGACGCGTTCGGCGATCGCGCGCAGGCGGCCGAGATCGCTGAAGACGAGCGCGCCGCGTTTGTAGGCGGCGGCACGGCGCGCGAATCCGATCGTGAGCCGGTCCGCGAAGATCTCTCGGCCGCACGCGTCGCGCACGAGCGCGATGAGGTCGTTCTTCGTCGCGTAATGCGCGGCGACGATCTCGCGCGTGTCGATGCCGATCGCGTGGCGCAGGTACGCGTTGTCGTCGCGCCAGCCGGGGAGGCGGCGGTCGAAGAGTTCCGCGAACGGTTGCGCCGTCCAGCGCACGGCATGGACGCCGTTCGTGATCGCGTGGATCGTCTCGCCCGGGAAGAGCTCGCGCGAGACCTCGCCGTGCCGCATCGCGACGCCGTTCGTGTAGTGCGATCCCGCGAGCGCGAGCCGGCTCATGTTGAGCATGCCCTCCGCGTGCGCGCCGAGCCGATCGACGAGCCGCGCGCGGCGTTCGCCGAGCACGTGCGATGCGAGGCCCGGATGGAAGCGGTCGTGACCCGCCGGCACCGGCGTGTGCGTCGTGAAGACGAAGCGCGCGCGGATCGCCACGAGGTCGTCGTCCGACGGTTCGGTCGCGCCCGAGGCGAGCATCCGTTTCTCGATCGCCGCCGCGACCAGGAGCGCCGCGTGGCCCTCGTTCATGTGGAACGTCGCGATATTCGCCTCGAGCCCGAGCGCCTCGAGGATCGCGAAGCCGCCGTAGCCGAGGATCGTTTCCTGCGCGAGGCGATAGCGTTCGTCGCCGCCGTAGAGCGATCCGACGAGGGCGCGGTCTTCGGGCGCGTTGCCTTCGACGTCGGTATCGAGCAGCAGCACGGGGACGACGGCACCGGTCGAGCCGACGAGATCGTAGCGCCACGCTTCGACGAAGACCGGGCGGCCTTCGATCTCGATCGTCACGCGCGCGCGGACGCGTTCGAGCGTCGCGCCCGGATCCCACGAATCGGGCTGTTCGCTCTGCCGGCCGTTTTCGTCGAGATGCTGCACGAAGTAGCCGTGCCGATGCACCATCGTCACCGCCACGACCGGGAGCCGTAGATCGGCCGCCGATTTGAGCGTATCGCCCGCGAGGACGCCGAGGCCTCCGCTGTACGTCGGGATGTCCGTCTCGAGCGCGATCTCCATCGAGAAGTAGGCGACGCGCGGGATCGTCTCCGTCTGCGCGAGGAGGACTCGGGACTCTGCGATCATTCGAAACCTCGGGGATGCGTAGCGCTTTCTAGCTACCGGTTCGAGCGTAGCGCGCCCTCCGTGCGATCGGCTACCATCGGAGCGTTGAAAACGGCAGAGACGATGATCGTCGGTCACGACGACGTGCGTGCGGCGTTGCGCCGGCTCGCGATCCCGATCGCGACGACGCTCGTCGCGGATCAGCTACTCGGGATCGCCGACACGATCGTCGTCGGGTCGCTCGGCCTGGGCCCGCTCGCCGCGATATCGGCGGCTTCGAGTATCTTCATGACGATCGCGATCGCGCTGTTCGCGTTCGGTTCCGGGCCGCGCATCATGGGCTCGCAGGCGATCGGTGCGGGCGATCTCGCGCGCCATGACAGCCATGAGCGACAGCATGATGCTCGACTACCAGGGATTGCTGGCGGAGGCGGAGGCCGGCGGTGTGGTGCGGGCCGGCACGCATCTGCGCGTCTACGGCACCCGCAGCCAGTGGGAGGCCGAGACCTGGCAGTGGGAGATGCGGCAAGCGACCGGGCAGCGCCACGAAT
>CAZZZK010000195.1:0-5158 GCA_964658555.1 Vulcanimicrobiota bacterium
GGGGCTCGACGCCCTGGTCCGCCGGTCGGCTTCCGTCGCGAGCGAATCGACGTCTTGGGTAAGGCCCATGACGGCCGCGAGCGGATCGTTCGCGCCCGACGCGCCGCACGACCCGCCGGGAGCGGCCGAGCTCTGCCCGCCGAGGATGCTCGCCGCGAAGCCGAGGAGGGGAGACATGCCGGATAGATTCACGAGGGTTCCTCCCGTCGAAGCGGACGCGGACGACGCGCGTCCCGCTTCCCTATCACACGTTCCGGCGACGGCGACGAGGGGTCGTACCGAGGCGTCCAACCCGACGAGCATGGACCGGACGCAGACGTACCAAAGAAGAGCCGACGAGTCGATGGAAAAATCCGTATACGTTCGCGAGATGTTCGCGTCGATCGCGCCTCGCTACGATGCGACGAACCGGCTCCTGACGGGCGGCGTCGACGAACGGTGGCGCAAGCGCGCGGTCCTCGAGCTCGCGGCGCCCGAGAACGGCCGAATCCTCGATCTGTGCTGCGGCACGGGCGACCTGTCGTTCCACCTCTCCCGCACGAAGCCGTCGCTCGACATCGTCGGGATCGATTTCTGCGAGCCGATGCTCGACGGCGCGCGCCGCCGGGCTCCGCGCGAAGCGCGCGGCCGCATCCGCTTCGAGCGGGGCGACGTCATGGCGCTTCCGTTCGCCGACGCGACCTTCGACGGCGCGATCATGGGCTTCTCGATGCGAAACGTCGTCGACATCGTCGAGACGCTGAGAGAAGCTCGACGCGTGCTCAAGCCCGGAACGCGGTTCGTGAATCTCGACGTCTCCAAGGCGCCGAATCCGCTCTTCAAACGTGCCTTCGACGCGTACTTCTACGGCGTCGTCCCGCTCGTCGGCGGGCTCGTCGGCGGCTCGAAAAGCGCGTACCGCTACCTGCCGAACTCGCTCACGAACTATCCGGGCGCGCCCGAGCTCGCGCGGCGCTTCGAACTCGCGGGCTTCTCGGAAGTCCGTTTCGCACGGCTCGCGGGCGGCGCGATCGCCGTCCACGTGGGCGTCGCATGATCGATCGTTCGAAACCGCGCGCCGCGCACGACGGCGAACGCGATCTCTCGGCGCTCGTCGATCTCTTCTTCGCCTCGTCGTTCACGACGGAGAACCCGCTCATCACGGAGGCGGTCCGCCGGATGCTCGCCGCGGGCGGGAAACGGTTGCGGCCCCGGCTCACGCTCCTCGCCGCCGCGGCGAACGGCGCCGACCCGCGCGAGCACCTGCCGCTCGCCGCGTACATGGAACTGATCCACGTCGGCACGCTCATCCACGACGACGTCGTCGACCGCGCCGACACGCGGCGCGGCGTCAACGCGACGGCCGTCGATTTCGGCAATCGCGTGAGCGTCCTCGCGGGCGACTACCTCTTCGCGTGGATCTTCAAGAACGTCACGGCGAACTACCCGGACCCGATCCCGAACGTCCTCGCGTCGACGCTCGCCGACATCACGGACGGCGAGGTCCTGCAGCACCGGGCGGTCGGTCACCTCGACCTGCCCGTCTCCGGATACGTCGAGATCGCGATCAAGAAGACGGCGACGCTCTTCGCCGCCTCCGCGCAATGCGGCGCCGTGATGGCGGGCGCGTCGCCGCTACGCGTGAAGGCGCTCCGCGATTTCGGACTCTACTTCGGGATCGCGTTCCAGATGGTCGACGATCTTCTCGACCTCACCGCGAACGCGGCCGAGATCGGCAAGCCGGTCGGCAACGACCTCCTCGAGCGGAAGATGACGATCCCGTTAATTCTCGCCCTCGAACACGGTCCGAGCGACTTTCGGCAGGCCGTCGCGCGTTTCTACTCCGGCGACGACACGACTGCGGCTCCGGCCGAGGTGGCGTCGCTCGTCGGCGGGATCGCGGCCGCCGGCGGCCTGCACAAGACGCGCGAGGCGATCAACGGGTACGTCGAGCGGGCGAAGATGTCGCTCGCGCCGCTCGGCTCCGTCCCCGCGCGCGCCGAGCTCGTCGAACTCGCCGACGCCCTGAGCCGGGAGAGCGCGGCCCGCGCGCGGTAACTCCCGGTATCGTCTAGGGAAGGAACCTCCGATGTTCGGAAATCCAATGGAGATCGCGATCCTGGTCGGTGCGGCCGTCCTGCTCTTCGGTGCCGACAAGGTGCCCAAATTCGCACGCGGCATCGGACAGGCGAAGAAAGAGTTCATGGTCGGCCAGGCCGAGGCCGACGTCGCCGCCGAGCACGCCCGCAACGACGCGCGCGCGCGTCTCGAAGCCGAGCGGGCTCGCGAGACCTCGATCGCGGAGACGGCACAGGCGAACGGCGTCGTCGTCGGCGCGCCCTCGGCCGGCCTCGAGCCTCCGGCGCCGCGCAGCTAGTCCGCCGCGCCGTTGCTCGCGGAACGTCCCCCGGTGGTCGAGCCGGTGTGGGATCAAAAAGAGATGCCGTTTACGGAGCACCTGCGGGAGCTCCGTAATCGTCTCTTCGTCGCGCTGATCACGGTCGCCGTGCTCGGCGTCGCGATGTTCGTCCCGGCGCCCCACGTCATCGTGTGGCTCAAGAACGAATATCTCGGGAAGGGCGTGGCGCTGCACGCGTTCTCGCCGACGGACGTCATCTTCACCGAGTTCAAATTCGCGCTCTACGGCGCGATCGTGCTCGGGCTGCCGGTCATCCTCTATCAGATCTGGATGTTCATCGTCCCGGCGTTCCATCCCAATACGCGCAAGGTCGTCTACGCCTACATCGCCCCGTCGGTGATCCTCGCCGCGCTCGGGATCGCGTTCTGCCACTTCTTCATCATCCGCCGCGTGCTGACGTCGCTGCTCGGCATCACGAACCAGATCGCGGAGCAGACGTTCGGCGTCGAGCCGACGCTCAACATCATCCTGCTGACCTTCCTCGCGTTCGCGCTCGTCTTCCAGACGCCGATGGTGATGGTCGCACTCGCCCGCATCGGGCTCGTCAACGTGCCGATGCTACGCACGGGCAGGCGATACGCCGGGATGGGGATCCTGTTGCTCGGCGGATTCGCCGCGCCCGACGGCTCGCCGATCACGATGCTGCTGATCGCGGGCCCGATGTACGTGCTGTACGAGATCAGCATCGTCGTCATCGTCGTGCTGCAGCGGTCGTGGCGCCGCGATCTCGATGCAACGTAGCCGCCGCGGGCGACGTCTCTACAGGTGAATATGGCTCGCGCGTTCCCGCCCCCGGCCGTCCTGCGCTCGAATTTTCGCGGCGCGCTCGACGAAATTCTCGGCCAGCTCTCGAATTTCTGGTTCGGCATGTCGCTGCTCGCGATCTGGGGCGTGATGACGCTCATCGGCGTCGTCGTCGATCAGGACAAAGACCAGAACTTCTACCTTTCGAACTACACGCCGGCGCTGGCGCGGCTCGTGCTGCGGCTCCACCTCGACAATATCTATCACTCGCCCGCGTACCTCGGCATCATCGGGTTCATCCTCGCGTGCATGACGCTCGCGACGTTCTATCGCGTCATCCCGAAGCGTCTGCCGCCGCTGCGGCCCGTGAAGATCGACGCGATCCCGCTCAACGCGAGCGTGACGATCCGCGGCGACGAGGCCTCCGTCCGCGAGCGGGTCGAGGCGTTCTTCGCGAAGCGCGGCTTCGAGGTTCGCAAGCGCGAGCTCGGCGGCACCGAGTGGACGTTCGCGGATAAGCACAACTGGGCGCGCCGCGGCGTGCTCGTCGCACACGTCGGCTTCGTGATCATTGCGGCGGGCACGACGCTCTACTGGGCGTTCGGATACAGCGGCCAGACGATCATCGTCTCGGGCGACGCCGTCACGATCCCGCAGAACGGCACGACCTTCAAACTCGACCGCTTCCGGTATCAGATCCAGCCGATTCAGACCCGGAGCGGCATCGTCTATCAGCCGATCGATTACGTCTCCGACATGACGATCACGCCGAAGGACGGCAAGCCGTTCGACGCGGTGCTGCGCGTCAACCATCCGCTCGACTACAACGGCACGAACTATTATCAGGCGTCGTACGGCTTCGCGGTCGGCTTCACGGTCACGAAGGACGGCAAGCCGCTGCCGAACGCGCCGGTCGGGCCGCTCAAGGAGGGCGAGGCGTTCGCGATCGGCGACTCGTCGCGCTCGATCCAGTACGCGAAGTTCGTCGGCACGATCGGGCCCAACCAGACCGTCGGCGCCGATCCGCGGCCGAACAATCCGGGCGTGCTCCTGAGCGTCTTCGACGGCGCGCAGAACATCGGCAGCGTCCTCGTCCCGCTCGAAGGCGGGATCGATCTCGGCAACGGCTACAAGCTCGGCGTCGGCCGCTACACGCTCTACAGCGGCATCCAGTATCGCCATGACCCCGGCATCCCGCTCGTCGGCGTCGGCGCGTTCGTGCTGCTCGCCGGGCTGTGCGTCTCGTTCTACTTCTTGCCGGCGCGCTTCTACGTCCGCGTCGACGGCGCGGAACGGACGTGGAACGTCGGCATCGCCGCCACGACCGTCAAGGGCTACGACATCTACGAGGAACAGTTCGACGCGCTCGTGCGCGATCTCGAACGCAGCGAGACGCCGCCGCCGCTGCCGCCCCTCAAGCCGGCCGGAGCCTTCGCCTAACGGCGAGCCTCCCGGCCGCGGCCGATACCCGCGGCCGTGAAGTGCCGAGGCCTGCCGGCCGATGGTACGGCGGATGGGGTCCTCGCGCGCTCACTTCGCCGCGATCGACGGTTTGCGCGCGCTCGCCGTGCTCGCCGTGCTCTTCAACCACGCCCTGCTCGGGGTCGCGGCGACTCGTCCCGGGACGCTCGGCGCCGTGCAGTGCGGCGCGCGCGGCGTCGACCTGTTCTTCGTGATCTCCGGCTTCTGCCTCGCCTATCCGGTGCTCGCCGCTCACCGCGACGGCGAGACCGTGCGGCTCGACGCGCTCGCGTACGCGCGCTTTCTCGGGCGCCGCGTCAGCCGGATCGCGCCGCCGTACTACGTCGCGATCGCGCTCTTCGCGACGCTCGGGCTCACCGCGTTCGGCGCGCCGACCTCGCTCGACCGGCATCCGGGCGCCCTCGCCGTGCTCGGCGACGCGGGCGCGGATCTCGCCTTCTCTCCGGCGTCGAATCCCGTGCTCGACGGATCGTTCTGGACGCTCGGCTTCGAGATGGCGTGGTATCTCGTCTGCCCGCTCGCGATCGCGCTCTA
>CAZZZK010000196.1:0-869 GCA_964658555.1 Vulcanimicrobiota bacterium
CCGTCGCGCCGGGCGAAGCGGCCGCCGCGACGAACGGCGCGCTCGCCGCGGTCAAGAACTCCGAACGCGAGAACATCGCCCTCCGATACCGAATCGCCCGAAGATCGCCCTGCCGCGGTCGATCTCCGGGCCGCGGCGCCGCGTGCCGGTTAGCTACGGTAGCGTAGGAACGCCGGTACTTCGATATCGTCCATGTTGACCGGGGCGACCTTATCGAACTTCTGCTCGAAGCTGAACGCCGAACTGTCGCTGACGCGCCGCGCGCCGAACCCGGCCGCGAGCACCGTGACGCGTACCTTCGATTCCATGCGCGGATCGATCGAGGCTCCGAAGATGATCTGCGCCTCGGAATCGACGGCGCGCGCGATCATCTCGGCGGCTTCGTTGACCTCGTACATCGCGAGATCCGGGCCGCCCGTGATGTTGAAGATCACGCCGCGAGCGCCTTCGATCGTCGTCTCGAGCAGCGGCGACGCGATCGCCTTCTGCGCGGCATCGGCCGCGCGATGCTCGCCCGAGCCCTCGCCGATCCCCATCATCGCCGAACCCGCATCGGTCATGATCGTCTTCACGTCCGCGAAGTCGAGATTGATGAGGCCCGGCTGCGTGATGAGATCGGAGATGCCTTGGATGCCCTGGCGCAGGATGTCGTCCGCGTAGCTGAACGCCTCCTGGAGCGGCGTACGCTTCTCGATGATCTGCAGGATGCGTTCGTTCGGGATCGTGATCAGCGTATCGACCTTCTGCTCGAGATCGGCGATGCCGCGCTCGGCGAGCAGCATGCGCTTGCGGCCCTCGAAGCCGAACGGTTTCGTGACGACCGCGACCGTGAGCGCGCCCGACTCGCGCGCGAGTTCCGCGACGATCGG
>CAZZZK010000196.1:879-5146 GCA_964658555.1 Vulcanimicrobiota bacterium
CCGTGCCCGTGCCGCCGCCCATGCCCGCCGTGATGAAGACGAGATCGGCGCCGTCGAGGATCATCGCGAGATCCTCGCGCGACTCTTCGGCCGCTTCGCGCCCCGTCTCCGGGTTCGAGCCGGCTCCGAGACCGCGCGTCTTACCGTTGCCGATCTGCACGGTGTTCCCGGTCTGCACGTTGCGCAGCGCTTGGACGTCCGTGTTGATCGCGTAGAACTCGACGTTGGAGAGTCCCGCTTCGATCATGCGATTGACGGCGTTGCAGCCGCCGCCGCCGATACCGACGACCTTGATCGTTGCGGCTACTTCAGGATTGTAACGCTTGGATTCGGCCATCGATGCCTCCGAGAAGAGCGAGGGGGGGTGGTTTAATTCCATAGGTCCGAGAACCACGACGAGAACGCGCCGAAGGGATTCTTCCGGTGCCCGTTGCCGCTGCGGCCGTTGCGCGCGCCCGGGCCGAAGAGCAGCAGACCGACCGCCGTCGCGAATTCGGGCTGCTGCACGGCTTCGCTCAGACCGCCGATCGACGTCGGTACGCCGATCCGCGCCGGGATGCCGAAGAACTCGGCGGCCGCGCGTTCGACTCCGTGCAGGTGCGCGCCCCCGCCCGTGATCACGATCTCGGCGAGGATCGTGTCGCGCGGAACGCCCGCCGCGATCTGCGCTTGGGCGAGGCGGAAGATCTCGCGCACGCGCGGCGCGACGATCGTCGCGAGCTGCGCGCGCGAGACGCGGTGCGTCGACCCGTCGAGCGTCTTGAGCTCGAAATCCGGATCGCCGCCGCGATCGTTCAGCGCCGAAGCGATCGTGCGTTTGATCCGCTCCGCGTCCGCGAACGTCGTTCGCAGCCCGAGCGCGATATCGTTCGTGAGGATGTTCCCGCCGACGGGGATCGTCGACGTGTGGATCGCGCCGCCGCCCGCGTATACGGCGACGTCGGTCGTGCCGCCGCCGATGTCGAGGAGCGCGACGCCGACCTGCTTCTCGTCCGAAAGCAGCGTCGCGGCGGACGACGCGAGCGGTTCGAAGACGATCCCCGCGGGCTCGAGACCGGCCCGGTGAACGCATTTGAGCACGTTCGTGACGAAGGAATTGCCGCCCGTGATGATGTGCGTATCGACCTCGAGCCGCGCGCCCGACATGCCGACCGGATCCGCGACGCCGTCGTGACCGTCGACCGAGAACGAGCGCGGGAGCGCGTGGATGATCTGTCGCTCCGCACCGACGTCGATCAGCTTCGACGCCTCGACGACGCGCTTGACGTCGCCCGGAACGACCTCGCGATCCTCGCCGCCGACGGCGACGACGCCGCGGTTGTTCGTACTCTGCACGTGTTCGCCCGTGACGCCGACGTACACGTGCGAGATGCTGACGCCCGCCATCCGCTCGGCTTTCTCCGTCGCCGCCTCGATCGACCGGACCGTCTCTTCGAGATCCGTGATCACGCCCTTACGCAGCCCGGACGAGCGCGCTTCGCCGATGCCGATGATCTCGAGACCGCCGTCGGCATTCGTCGCCGCGACCACCGCACACGTCTTGGTCGTGCCGATGTCGAGTCCGGCGACGGTGACGCCCCAGGTCGATTTATTCAACCGCGAGCCGTCTCGTAGCGAGCGGCGGCCGGGGACCGTACGGAGCGGGCATGGCCCCACATATTGGGGTCGTCACCCTGAGTTCCTTGTCTATATTGTGTCGATAGCTTGCGAATAAGTGGGCGAAACGGCCGATCGCGGCCTCAACGAAACTCGACGACGGGGGTCGTCGGGGTTCGCAGGTCGACGGCGCGGATGTCGTCCGCCCGGTTCGCGAGCCGGGCGAGGATCGGCGCGACGAGGCGCTGCTTCGAGAGGAGATCGCCGTCGGAGCCGAAGCGCACGTCGACGCCGTTCTCGAGCACGGCATCGAGATCGCCGTACGCGTCGTGCGAGAACGCTCGGTAGCGCTGACCCGTCCGCGCGAGGTCGCGCGCGTCCGCCTGCAGCGCGGCGAGCTCGGGATCGCGTACGAAGGCGCCCGGGCGGGCGTCGAGCGCGGCGCGGACGGCGTAGGTGATCCCGGCGTCGTCCGCACACCCGAGCTCGAGGATGCGGCGCGCGTCGTCGATCGTGTAGCGCGAGCCGTGCAGATCGCGGATGCATCCGGTCGGCACGCGTTCGCGGATGCGGAAGACCACGGTCGCCGGAAAGCGCACGTTCATCGTCGCCGCATCGACGTACGGGATCGCCGCGAGGCGGCGCTCGACGGAACGGCGATCGATCAGCCAGACGTTCGCTCTCGGGTCGAGCGCGGCACGCGCCACGACGTCGCCCGGGGAGACGCGCGACGTTCCCGTCACCCGCTCGGCGCGAACGAAAAAATACGGGGCGCGAGCGAGCGACCACGTTCCCCACGCGACGAACCCGAGGACGACGAGCGAGACGAGCCAGTACGTTCGAACGCGGACGCGCAGCGACGGTCGCGCGCGGCGCTTCCGACGCTTCGGCGTCACACCGTCGCGAGGACGAAGCGGTCGATCGCCTCGGCGACGCCGTCGTGTTCGACGTCGGCGACGACGGCTTTGGCCGCGGCTTTGAGGACGTCGGGCGCGGAACCCATCGCGACGCCGAAGCCGGCCGCTTCGACGAGCGGCAGATCGTTATACGAATCGCCGACCGCCATCACGCGCTCCATCGGGATCCCGAGATTCTTCGCGATGGTGCGAAGCGCGACGCCCTTGTCGACCTTCGGATTCATCATCTCGATGAATTCGGGATTCGAGCGCGTGACGTAAGCTTCGGCGTGGAAGTGCTCGTGCATCAGTTGGTACACGGCCTCGGCCCTCTCGATATCGGTCACGATGTTGACCTTCGTGCTGTCGCGACCGGCGAACGCCTCGGGGAGCGAGGGCACGACGACGGGTTCCGTCCCCGACGTCTTCGCGTAGAGTTGCGCGTATTTATTGTCGTTCTCGACGTAGAAGCGATCGTCCCGATACCACTGCATGTGCAGGCCGTGCTCTTTGGCGATCGCGTACATCTTGAGCGCGGTCTCGTTCGCGAGCGCGACCTCGACTTCGAAGTGTCCCGCAGCGGCGTCCGCGATGACGGCGCCCTGATAGCAGATGATCGAGCCCGTGATCCCGAGCGTCTCGACGAGGGGCTTCGCGCCGACGTACATGCGGCCCGTGACGATCAGCGTCGTCACGCCGGCATCGATCGCCCGCTTTACGGCGGCGACGACGGCCGGACGGATCGGCTGCCGCGGAACGAGGAGCGTTCCGTCGACGTCGAGTGCGAGGAGCAGCGGCGGTTGCGGAGACGACACGCGTCCTACGTTTGGAAACGCGCCTCCGGAATGCCTGTCTGCCGCGCGCCGTCTTCGCGGCCCGTTTCGAGCCGCAGGAGCGCCGTCCGCGCGTGCGCCGGCAACCCCTCGTACGTCGCGAGCGCCGCGAGCGTCCGCGCGTCGCCGGCCATCCGCGCGCGGCTGTTCTCCATCAACGACATCGTGCGCGAGAAATCCGCCGTGTGCAGGCCCGACGAGAAGCGGCCCGCGCCCGAGGTCGGCAGGACGTGATTCGAGCCCGCGATGTAATCGCCCGATGCGACCGGCGTATCGTCGCCGATGAAGAGCGCGCCCGCGCGCCGGATCTCCGGGACGAGCGACCACGGATCGCGCGTTTGGATGGAAAGATGCTCCGGGGCGAAGCGGTCGATCACGTCGAGCACGGCCGCGCGATCGGCCGCGTGGACGAGATAGGTCCGCGAGGCGAGGACCGCATCGACGATCGCGCCGCGGCCCGTCTCGCTCGCGAACGGCCCGGCGAGCAGGTCGGCGACGCGCTCGAGGATCGCCGCGTCTTCGGAGACCGCGGCGACGCGGGCGAGCGGGTCGTGCTCGGCTTGCGCGATCAGCTCGCCCGCGACGAACTCGGGCCGCGAATCGGCGTCGGCGACCACGAGCACTTCCGAGGGGCCCGCGAGCCCGTCGATCCCGACCATCCCGTAGACCTGACGCTTCGCTTCCGTCACCCAGACGTTGCCCGGCCCGACGATCTTGTCGACGCGCGCGATCGTGCGCGTGCCGTAGGCGAGCGCGGCGATCGCCTGCGCGCCGCCGATCGCGTAGAGCTCGTCCGCGCCGCAGAGCGCGCACGCGAAGAGGATCGCGGGCGCGATCGTCCCGTCGCGCCCGGGCGGCGTGACGACGACGACGCGCGGGACGCCCGCGATCTTCGCCGGCACGACGGCCATCACGACGGAGGAGGGGAGGACCGCGGTCCCG
>CAZZZK010000197.1:0-5139 GCA_964658555.1 Vulcanimicrobiota bacterium
CGTTGACCTTATCGGTCGAGACCTCGACGAACGCCTCGTACTTCTCGATACGATCGCCTTCGCGTTTGAGCCACTGCGAGACGGTCCCCTCGGTGACGGTCTCGCCGAGCTGGGGCATCGTGATCGTCGTAGCCACTAACGGTTACGAGCCATCGGCATGCGGTATTTCAGAACGAAACCAATTCGCGCATCGCCGCGAGCATCGTGTCGGTCGAGAGCATGAACTCGTCTTCGAGCACGGCTGAGTAACCCATTGCGGGCACGTCCGGTCCGCACAGCCGGCGGATCGGCGCGTCGAGATCGAAGAACGCTTCCTCGGCGACCATCGCCGCGATCTCCGCGCCGATGCCGCCGAACCGGTTGTCCTCGTGAACGATCAGCAGCTTGCGCGTCTTGCGGACGCTCGCGAGGATCGTCGTGCGGTCCATCGGGCGGATCGAGCGCAGATCGACCACTTCGACCGCGATGCCGTCCGCCGCGAGACGGCGCGCGGCGTCGAGCGCCTGATGAACGGCGTAGCCGTACGCGACGACCGTGAGCGCGTCGCCCGCGTGCTTGATATCGGCGCGGCCGATCTCGATCGTGTGACGCCCCTCCGGCACGTCGCCCTTCACCGAACGATACGTCTTCTTGTGCTCGAGGAAGAGCACGGGATCGGGGTCGTCGATCGCGGCGTTGAGCAGTCCCGCGATGTCGGCCGGGAACGACGGCGCCACGATCTTGAGCCCGGGCACGTGGTAGAACAGCGCCTCGATCGAAACCGAGTGCGCGAGACCGCCGCGGATCCCGCCGCCGTACGGCGTTCTGATGACGAGCGGGCACGTGTAGTCGCCGTTACTACGGTACCGAACCTTCGCCGCTTCGCCGACGATCTGATTGAACGCCGGATAGATGAAGTCGGCGAATTGGATCTCCGCGATCGGGCGCAGACCCTCCATCGCCATCCCGATCGCGACGCCGACGAGCGCGGCCTCGGCGAGCGGCGTATCGACGACGCGCAGCGGCCCGAATTCTTCGAGGAAGCCCTTCGTGATGAGGAAGACGTTGCCGCGCTTCGCGACGTCTTCGCCGAGCAGCAACGTGCGGTCGTCGGCGACCATCGCGGCGTGCAGGGTGCTGCGGACGGCCTCGACGTTCGTCATCGCCACGGTTCGTAATCGCCCGCGTAGACGTTGCGGTAGAGATCGTCCGCATCCGGAGCGGCGAGTACTTCGACCTCGTCGGTGACGCGGTCGACCTCGGCGAGCACCTCGGCACGCAGCGCCGCGACGCCCGCCTGGTCGATGACGCCGGCCTCGAGCAGCGCGCGTTCGAAGCGCGGGATCGGATCGCGATGGCGGTTCGCGTCGACGTCTTCGCGCGTGCGATACGTCCGGTCGTCGTCGTCGGTCGTGTGCGCGAGGAACCGGTAACAGGTCGCCTCGACGAGCGCCGGGCCGCCGCCCGAACGCGCGCGCTCGAGCGCCTCGCGCACCGCAGCGTAGACGGCGAGCGGATCGGCGCCGTCGACGGTGACGCCGGGCATGCCGTACGCCGCGGCCTTCGTCGCGATCCGCGCGACCTTCGTCTGCAGGTGCAGCGGCGTCGAGATCGCCCACTCGTTGTTCTCGCAGAGGAAGACGATCGGGAGGTTCGCGACGGCGGCGAAGTTCATCGACTCGTGCCACTCGCCTTCGCTCGTGGCCCCGTCGCCGAACGTGCAGAGGACGGCGCGGTCGCGCTCCGCGCGATAGACCATCGCGGCCGCGGCGCCGACGGCGTGCGAGCACTGCGCCGCGATGATCGAACTGATCGACATGATGCCGAGCGCGCGATTCGTGAAGTGATTGGGAAACTGCCGGCCGCCGCCGCGTTCCTCGCCGCGCGCGAACATCGAGAGCAGCACGTCGCGCGCCGGGAGCCCGACGCCGACGCACAGGCCCATATCGCGATAGTACGGGACGAGGACGTCGCGGCCGCGGGCGAACGCGAGCGCCGCCCCCGCATGCACGCCCTCGTGCCCCTCGCTGCCCGTGGCGAACGGGATCTTCCCCTGACGATTGAGCTGGAAGCCGCGCGTCTCGAGCGTTCGCGCGAGGATCATCGCCCGCAGGATGCCGCGCAGGCCTTCGTCGTCGAGCCCGCGGCGATCGAAGCGGGACGCCGGGGTCACGGTGTGGGCCATCTCTCTCCTTAACGGTCGAGACGGACGTCGCGTCCCGCTCCCGGCATTGTAACCGGGAGCGTCGCGGCACTCCTCCGTCGGGCGGGCGGCGAAAGGGCTTCGTGCGCGCCGTAGCCGATGTCGCGCGATGCCGACTTCTGCGGAGAACGTGCCCGTCGCCGAGCTCGTTTCGGTCCGCCGCCATCTCCATCGCTATCCGGAGCTCTCGATGCTCGAGCATCGCACCGCCGCGTACGTCGCGGAGGCGCTCGAGGCGATGGGGTTCGACGAGATCCGGACGGGCGTCGGCCGAACGGGCGTGCTCGCGACGCTCGCCGGCGGACGACCGGGGCCCGTGACGCTGCTGCGCGCGGATATGGACGCGCTGCCGATCGTCGAGCTCGTCGAGGCGGACTACGCCTCCGAGCACCGCGGCGTCATGCACGCCTGCGGCCACGACGGCCACGTGTCGATCCTGCTCGCGGCGGCGCGGACGCTCGCCGCGCGACGCGCCGAGGTCCCGGGGACGCTCGTCTTCTGCTTCCAGCCGGGCGAGGAGGGCAGCGCGGGCAACCGCCTGATGATCGAAGACGGCGCGCTCGAGAATCCGCACGTCGACCGGACGTTCGCGCTCCATCTCTACACCGGTCTCGACGTCGGCAAGATCGGTGTGCGCGACGGTGCGTTCTTCGCATCCGCCGACGAGTACATGCTCGTGATTCGCGGCAAGGGCGGTCACGGAGCGATGCCGCATCTCGCGGCCGATCCCGTCGTCGCGGGCGCGTATCTCGTGACGATGCTTCAGACGATCGTGAGCCGGGAGATCGCGCCGAAAGATCCGGCCGTCTTCACGGTCGGCGCGTTCTCGAGCGGGACGACGTTCAACGTCATCCCGGACGAAGCGACCCTCAAGGGGACCGTCCGCTGTTTCGACGCGGACGTGCGCGCGTCGATGCCGCAGCGTCTCGAGCGCATCGTCAAAGGGCTCGGCGACGCGATGCGCGTCGATTTCGAGCTGTCGTATTACTGGTCGTATCCGCCGACCGTCAACGATCGCGCGACGAACGACGTCGTACGCGAGGTCGGGCGCGAGGTGCTCGGTGCGGAGCACGTCGTGGAACACGACATCGTGATGTGGGCCGAAGACATGTCGTTCATGCAGGAGCAGCGGCCCGGCGCCTACTTCATCGTCGGGGCCCGCGGCGACGAACGCACCGGCATCGCACATCACAACGCGCGCTTCGACATCGACGAGCGAGCGCTCGAGGTCGGCTACCGGATGATGGTCGCGCTCGGCTTGCGCGGCTAGCTCCCTCCGGCGCGGAAATCGATTCCGCGTGCGGCGGCCGC
Source organism: Vulcanimicrobiota bacterium (assembly GCA_964658555.1). Taxonomy (GTDB): domain Bacteria; phylum Vulcanimicrobiota; class Vulcanimicrobiia; order Vulcanimicrobiales; family Vulcanimicrobiaceae; genus CAZZYZ01. Next base: position 3,494 of record CAZZZK010000197.1, read on the forward strand.
AAACAAACATCGGTTTCGCGATGGTGCGTGCGCCGGACGGCGAAACCTCGCCGACCGGCATCGCCCCGTGAGGGCGAGCGCGGTTGATACGCTCGCCGTCCCACGGGAGTCTCGCCATGCGAAATGCGTCAGTTGCCCGAGACGCCGGGCTCGAAGAGCACGACGCGTGCGGCGTCGGCTTCATCGCCGATCTCGGCGGTTCGGCGACGCACGAACTCGTGCGCCTCGCGCTGACGGCCGTGGGTGCGATGGTGCATCGCGGAGCCCGCGCGGCCGACGGCCGGACGGGCGACGGCGCGGGCATTCTCTGCGAGACGCCGCGGAAGCTGCTCGCGCGCGAACTGGCGCGCGTCGACCTGCGCTCGTCGGCGAGCCATCTCGCGGCGATCTGCCTCTTCTCGCCGCGCGAGCCCGATGCGGCGGCGTCGGCGCGAGCGGCGATCGAAGCGCGCGTGCACGGACTCGATCTCGTCCCGCTGCGCTGGCGGACGCCCGCGACGCACGACGAGGAACTCGGCTTGCAGGCGCTTTCGACGCGCCCCGTCTTCGAGCAGCTGATCGTCGACATGGGGCCGGGCAACGTCCGCGAGCGGATGCGCACGGCGGCGCGCATGATCGAGAAAGCGCTGCGTGAGTTCGGCCCGAATGCCGCGCTGCTCTCGTGTTCGGCGACCTCGGTCGTCTACAAGGCGCTGCTCTCGTCGGACGAACTCGGCGCCTACTTCGACGATCTGCACGACGACGCGTTCGCATCGCGGTTCGCGCTCTTCCATCAGCGTTTCTCGACGAACTCGGCGCCCGCGTGGCGGCTCGTGCAGCCGTTCCGGCACATCGCCCACAACGGCGAGATCAATACGATCACGGGCAACCGCGCGTGGCTCGAGGCCCGCGGCGTCAAGACGACGCCCGGTGCGAGCGACTCGTACGATTTCAACACGGCCGTGGACGCGATGGTCGGCGCGGGGTATCGCGTCGACGAGGCCGTCGACATGCTGCTCGCTCCCGCGATCGACGCGGGCGACACACGCCTGCACGCCTACTACGACGCGCACGTGCCGACGGTCGAGCCGTGGGACGGTCCGGCCGCGATCGTCTTCGCGGACGGCGATACGATCGGCGCCGCGCTCGACCGCACGGGACTCCGGCCGCTGCGCTGGTGCCGCACCGCGGCGAATAAGATCCTCTGCGCCTCCGAAGCCGGCATCGTCGATTTCGGCCGCGATCCGATCGTCCAGCGCGGCCGTCTCGGCCCGGGAGGCCGCTTGATCGTGCGCTTCGCCTCGGGCGAGGTCGTGGCGACGGAGCAGTTTCGACACGAACGCCGCGACCGCGCCGATTTCCGCGACGTCGTGCAGAGCTGGTCGTTCGATCTCGACGACGCGGCCGCACCGCCCGAGTCGAGCGAGACGAACGCGCAGTTGCATCGCTTCGGCGCGACGCGCGAAGAGCTCAAGGACGTCGTCGGCGTCCTCTCGGCCGCGGCCGAACCGACGTCGTCGATGGGCGACGATGCCGCGCTCGCGTTCTTCGAGCGCCGCACGCCGGTCGGCGAGTATCTGCGCGAACGGTTCGCGCAGGTGACGAATCCGCCGATCGATCCGATCCGCGAGTCGCTCGTCTTCGATCTGCGCGCGTGGGTCGGCTCG
>CAZZZK010000198.1:0-5106 GCA_964658555.1 Vulcanimicrobiota bacterium
GGGGGGCGCGATCATCACGTACTACCTTTCCAAGCCCGCGACCCGGCCGCCGGCGCTCGACGTGCTCGACTCCAACGGGCGCCGCGTCCGCTCGCTGACCGCGTCGACCGATCCCGTCCCGCCGAACGACGGCGGCGACGATGCGGCGGACGAGCCCGCCGCCGCAACGAACGTCGCCGGCTTCAATCGCGTCCCGTGGGATCTCACCGGCCGGCTCGTCGTTCCGTGGCGCCGTGCGCCGAGCTGGAATCGCTCGCTGCCGGCGGGGCCGGTGTTGCTCCCCGGAACGTACGTCGTCCGGCTCGTCGTCGACGGCGCGACCTATCGCCGGCCGCTCGTCATCGCGCCGAATCCGCATCTCGCGCGTACGGCCGCGCAGCGTGCGGATCGCGTCGCGTACGACGAGAACCTCGTCGACACGTTCTCGCGCATCGACGTCGCGCTCAACGCGCTCGACAACGTGCAGCTGCAGATCCCCGCGCGGCTCGCGCTGCTCGGCGCGCCGCCGCGCGACGCGGCGCTCGCCGCGAATCTGACGACCGCGCTCGCCGAAGCGAATCGCGAAGCGGGGGTCTTGAGTTCGCATCCCGTCAACGGCCAGGACAACGACTTCCTGCGAGACGTTCTGCGCGAGCGCGTGCAGTCGCTGCTCCAAACCGAGACGGCGAACTCGCCCTCGGCCGAAGAGAGCCGGGAAGCCGGTGCCGTCGAGCGCGAGAGCGCGGCCGAACTCGCGCGACACGCCGCTTTCCTCGCGGCTACGATCGCGCCGCTGCAGCGAGCGCTGCGTGCCGCGTCGCTCGCGCCGCTCGATATCGAGGCGACGCCGAATCCGGCGCCCGCGACGGGAGCGCGCGACGAACACGGTTCGCGCCGCGAAGAAGACGAGTGACGGCCTCGCGTGCGACAGGCTTTTCGCGCGGGCGCTAGGAAGCGCGCCCGCATGCGTCTCTCCATTTTCAGTTTCGCGGCCGCGGCCGGCGTTCTCGCGACCGCGCCGCTCGCATTCGCGGCGACGGCCGGCTCTCCGAAGACCATCGTCATTCCGAGCAATGCCGCGATCGCGTACCCGCCCGCGCCGCCGTCGCTGCCCAAAGGCGTCGGCTTGAGCGTGCTCTCCGGCGATCCCGCGAAGCCCGGCCAATTCGTCTTACGCGTGAACGTGCCGCCCCATACGCTGATCCGGCCGCACACGCATCCGACGCCGGAAACGCTGACGGTCGTCTCCGGGACGGTGTATCACGGCATCGGCAAGAGCGTCGATCGTCCGGCCGACAAGCGTCTCGCCGCGGGCGGCTTCGTGTACCTACCGCCCGACATCCCGCACTATCTCTACACCACGAACGCGCCGACCGTGCTGCAAGTCAACGGCACGCATCCCTTCGAAGTCGATTACGTCAAGTCGTTCGCTTCCGCGAAGGGCGACGCGCACTCGTAGCGATGCGGACGTCGGCTCCGGCCTACGAGCGGTTCGCGCTCAATTCGTAGACGGGCGGCCCGCTGTACGTTTCGGGATACTCGCCCGTCAGGCACCCGAGGCACATCTCGCCGCGCTTCCGCGCGACGGACGCGAGCAGCCCCTCCTTACTCAAGAAGCCGAGCGTATCGGCGCCGATCTTCTCGCGAATCTCGTCGATCGTAAAGTTCGCCGCGATCAGCTCCTCGTGCGTCGCCATATCGACCCCGAGATAGCATGGATGGATGATCGGCGGCGACGTGATCCGCACGTGCACCTCGCGCGCGCCCGCATCGCGCAACAGCTTGACGATGCGCGGCGTCGTCGTGCCGCGCACGATCGAATCGTCGACCACGACGACGCGTTTTCCGGCGAGAAGCTCGACGATGGGATTGAACTTGAGTTGGACGCCGCGCGCGCGCATGCTCTGATCGGGGCTGATGAACGTGCGCCCGATGTACCGATTCTTGATCAGCCCCTCGACGTACGGCAGCTTCGCTTCCTGCGAGAAGCCGATTCCGCCCGGCACCGCCGAATCCGGGATCGCCATCACGACGTCGGCGTCGGCCGGATGCTCGCGCGCGAGCTGACGGCCCATCTCGAGCCGCGCCATGTAGATCGACGTGTGCTTGAGCACCGAATCCGGCCGCGCGAAGTAGATGTATTCGAACATGCAGAGCGCTTGCGGCTTGCGCTCGACCGCGGGCATCGCATCGACATGCAGGCCGTCGTTGTCGAGCCAGATGATCTCGCCCGGCTCGAGCTCGCGCACGTATTGCGCGCCGACGGTCGCGAGGGCACACGATTCCGAGGCGAACATGTAGCCGCCGCCCGGAAAGCGGCCGTAGCAGAGCGGCCGGACGCCCCACGGATCGCGAAACGCGTAGAGCGCCTTCTCGGTCGACATGACGATCGAGTACGCGCCCTCGGCGCGCGCCATCACGTACCGGATACGCGATACGATATCGCGCCCCGGCGCCTGCACGATCGCTTTTGCGAGGATCTCGGAATCGGAGGTCGCCTGCAGGACGGTCTGCGCGTCGAGCGTCTCGCGCAGCGCCTCGGTATTCGTGAGATTACCGTTGTGCGCGAGCGTCACTTCGCCGAAATCGGCCCGTTCGAGGAGCGGCTGCGCGTTGACGACGGCCGACGATCCGGTCGTCGAATAGCGCGTGTGACCGACGGCGATGTATCCCGTGAGCGTTCCGAGCACGTCCTCGTCGAAGATGCTCGAGATCAGGCCCATCTCGCGATAGCACGCGATCGTCGCACCGTCCGAGACGGCGATCCCGGCCGATTCCTGGCCGCGATGCTGCAGCGCGTAGAGGCCGAAGTACGCCATCCGCGCGACGTTGTTGCCCGGAGCGTAGATGCCGACGATCCCGCACGCTTCGTGCAGCGAGTCCCCGGCCGGCATCGGCGCCTCGGCATCATACGAACGAGCCATCAGCGGCGACCTTCCGTGCCGCCCGGCTTAGTCCCGGCTATTGCCGCCGAAGATCCGCAGCAGTGCGAGGAAGATGTTGATCGCGTCGAGGTAGATCGAGGTGGCGAGTTCGATCGCGGTCGCGCCGCTGCCGCCGCCGCGGATCCGCGCGAAATCGACGAGCACCAGAAGCGAGAAGACGGCGAGCGTCAGCCACGAGTAGACGGCCGGCTGCAAGAAGTGCGTGAACGCCGAGACGAGGCCGACGATCAAGAGCGCGACGAGCGCTCCGAACGCGATCCCCGAAAGCCGACGATAATCGAAGCTCGTCAGGAACGCGATGCCGCCGAGTACGAACATTCCGAGCCCCGTCGTCGCCGCGGCGTTGACGACGACTCCCGACCCGTCGACGCGCGCGTAATTGCCGACGATCGGACCGATGCCGATGCCCTCGCACGCGGTGAACGCGTAGAACATCAGCATCGAGAGGCTCGCGTTCCGGCGCGTCGCCGAGATCGCGATCAGAAAGCCGAACCCGACGAGCATCGCGACGAGCGACGCGCCGAACGGGAAGCCTTGCGTCAGATACGCGGTGACCGCGGTGACGAGGAACCCGGCCCCCGTGATCCCGAGGACCTGGCCGAGAAGCGCGGCGGGCGACGCGGTCGCGCCGGACTGGATCGTCGGACGCTGCGAATATTGATACATGGCGTTACCTCACTACCCGCCGCCCCGCACCCGAGTTTCGCTACCCCTTGGGGGTCGAACCGCTCGGCGCCGCGGACGGCGCGCCGCTCGGGGCCGGAGACGCCGGAGCGCCGGAGGGCGCCGGGCTCGCCGATGCGGATTCCAGGAGCGTCGCGGCGGCCTGCGAGACGCTCTTCGCGTCGGCCTGCGCCTTCGGATAGCTGCCCTTGTAATCGTCTTCGAGCGACGTGATCGCGACGTTGAGCACGTGCGTCTCGACGAGCACGTTGCCGTTTTTCGCGTAGACCGGCTCCGCTTTCAGCCACGCGAGCGCGATCGTGCGCGCGGGTGCCTGCATCTTGCGCGGGCCCGCGTATTTTCCGGCCACGATATCGTCTGCCGTCGATCGGATCGCGCGCACGGCGGCCGCGGCGTCGTCGGGCGTCGCGCCGTCGCTCGCGAGCGCCGCGAACGGAGCGGCGGCGAGGGCGAGCGTGCCGGTAGCGATCGTTACTGTACGTCGAAACATTGTGGACCTTTAGCCGACGCGCGGCGGCCGTAAACGCTCCACTCGGTTAAGCCTACGTCAACGTCTTCGCCGCGACCCCGGCCGCGATATCGCTGCGGAACGAGAGCGCGCGGCCCTCGCCGATGCGGCGGCCGAGTTCGTTGACGGCGTCGTACGCGCGGCCGCGGGCGGCTTCGACGTCGTCGCCGAGCGCCGTCACCGTGAGCACGCGGCCCCCGCTCGCGTCGACGACCCCGTCGCGCGGCGTCGTCGCACCCCAGAACGCGACCCGGTCCTCGCCGAGCTCGAGGTCGGCGCCGAGCCCGCGCATCGGCGTCGACGAGCGCGGATACTCGGAGGTCGCGAGCACGACGCCGACGCACGCCCGCGCGCCGATCCGAGCCGCGTCCGCATCGAGCGCTCCGCGCGCCGCGCTCGCGAGCAGCAGCGCGAAATCGCCTTCGACGCGCGGCATCAGCACCTGCGTTTCGGGATCGCCGAAGCGCACGTTGAATTCGATGACGCGCGGCCCGGCCGCCGTCCACATCAACCCGCAGTAGAGCACCCCGACGAAGCGCTCGTTCTCGGCCGCGAGGCCGCGCAGCACGGGCTCGAGCACGCGCTCGCGAACGATTTCGAAGAGGTCGGGCGGGAAGTCCGCGGGCGGGGAGTAGGCCCCCATGCCGCCGGTGTTCGGGCCCGTATCGCCGTCGCCCGCGCGCTTGTAATCGCACGCCGCGCCGAACGGCACGAATCGCTTGCCGTCGCCGAGCGCGAAGACGCTGACCTCGCGGCCCTCGAGCCGCTCCTCGAGGAGCACGTCGTTGCCGCCGCCCGGGATGCCGCCCGGGCCGTACCACTGCGCGAGAACCGCGAGCGCCCCGGCCGCGTCGTCCGTCACGACGACGCCCTTCCCGGCGGCGAGTCCGTCGGCTTTGACGACGCAGCCGCCGCGCCACTCCGCGAGCACCTTCTGCGCGTTCGCGAGCGAGTGGACGACGCGCGCGCGCGCCGTCGGGATGCCGTGGC